>NZ_JBEXPH010000028.1:39499-59382 GCF_040611955.1 Streptomyces sp. NPDC006510
GGGGGTGTGGGGGGCGGGGGGGCGGCGTCACGGTCCCGCCCGGGGCCGGCCCCGGGCCCCCCCGCCCCCCGGGGCCCGCCCACCGCCCCGGGGCCCACTTCTCGTACGGTCGGCACTGCCCCTGCTCTCAGTGCGATCGGCTCTCCCTACGACGGCGTGCCACATGGACGGCGCCGGCGGCCGCGACCACGGCCAATGCCGTTCCGGCGGCGATCCGCGTGGCGTTCATCGTGCCGATGCCGCCGCCGAGCCCGCCCTGCACACCGGCCTGGGCCACCTTGGAACCGGTGGTCGGTGTGCCGGAGGCCGCGGCGATGGTGAGACCGGACTTCGCCGGGGAGTCGGGCGACGTGTTGCAGATGAACGTCACTTCGTAGGAGGCGCCGGGTCTCGCGTCCCAGTCGACCGTGGCCGCGACGGTGCCACCTCTGGGAATGGTGACGGTGTCGAAGACGCCCGAGCCGGCGGTTGCGGTTGTAGAGCACCCCCGGGCGGCCAGGGTGACCTGACTTCCCGGCGTGATCACCGACGGAGTGACGGTGAACCCGGTCGCGGAGGACGCGCCTCCCGATGTCGCGCCGTACGCAATCGCGGCCGGAGCGGTCAGGGCGAGAGCGGCGACGCCGAGCAGGGCGACGGGTGCGACATGTATGCGCATGGGTGAGTCCTCCGAGTCCCCGAGGAGCACTTGCGGAAGGAGTTTCCACAAAGTGTCAGAAATGCACCTCGACGCGCCAAACGCTAGGAGCCGTGCAATTTGCTCGCGATCGGAGTGCGCCGCTCGGGGCACCGGTATCGCCCGAGCGGCGCACCGCCCACGTTCTGACGGACCGCTATCCGCCCGCGGCGCGGGGGAACAGATCGAGGAACGGCGCCGCGGTGGCCGAGATCTCCCGCCCGAAGGGGGAGTCGAAGTCCCAGATCAGGAACAGCAGAAAGGCGATCAGAACACTGAAGAGGCCGGCCAGCAGCAGTTCACGGAACGTTCTGCGGATCTGCAACGTGAACAACAGCCCGACGGTCACCAGGGCCCCGATGATCAGGCCGAACCAGACCACGCCCGGCATGGTCGCCCCCGCGCTCTGTCCGCGTGCGCTGCGCGCGTCGTCGGCCGCCGCCACCTCGTCGACCAGTGGCTGATATGCCTGCCCCTCGTGGTCGTTCCTCGGCCGGTACTGGGTGACGTCGGCGCGCACCCGGTCCAGGAGACGGGACCCCTCGGCGGTGAGCGTGCCGTGCTCGCTCATGGCCCGCCACTCGTCGTGGACGACGTGGTGGACATAGGCGTCGACATCGGCGCGGATACGGGAACGCACCTCGGCCGGGTAGACGGCGGCCCGGGCATGCACCTCGTGCAGGGCCTGGGCCTCCTGACGTACGTATTCCTGCGCGGCGCCACGTCCCTCCCAGACGCCCGCGATGGCGAGGCCCAGCACGATCGCGTAGACCACGCCGATCATCATCGTCATGTACTCGATGACGTCAGGGGTCTCGGACGGGTCGTCGTCCTCCCCGATCCGGCGGTTGTTGAGCACGGCGATGGTCAGGACGACGGCGCTGGCCGCGGCCATGGCGAGGGCGAGAACAAGCCATTCCGACATAGTGATTCTCCGGAGGTCAGCGGGAGCGGGGGCGCAGTACGGCGACGGCGAACACCGCGGGCGCAGTGATCAGCAGGGTGAGGGTGACCAGGGAGGTGCCGCGCCGCGCGACCTTGCGCGGTGGCTTGCGGTAGGTGGGCAGCGCGACGGGCCGGGGCGTGGGGCGTGCGGAGGGCGAGGGTGTGGGCGTGGGTGTTGGTGTGGGCGTTGGGGTCGGTGTTGGTGCAGGGGCTGGTGGTACGGGCTCCGGATCCGGTCGAGGCGTTGCGGGTGGTGGCGGAGGTGGAGGTGGAGGCGGCGGTGGCGGCGGGGGTGGCGGCGGGGGTGGTGGAGGTGGTGGCGGGGACGGCCGTGGGGTGGGTGGTGGCGTCGGCTCGGGCAGCGGGCCCGCGTGGCAGCGGCCGTCGCCCGACGTGGTGACCGATGAACTGCCGCCGTTCTCAACGATGGTGGCGTACCCGCAGTTGTCCGCCACCGCGGGCGCCGGGGCGGACAACAGCCAGAGAAGGGCGACGGCTGCCGTGAGCCGTCCTATGAGTGATCCGTTCACGACCGGGAGCATGTTCCGGCCGGTCGCGGGACACGCGGTGGGAGGGCGGGATTCGCCTGATGGTGGGGACATGGGGCGGAGGGTGTTTGCGGCCGGGGGAGAACACCGGGCCGCGTTGAGCCAAGCGTGGACGCGGCCCTTGCTCACAGGCGTGGCTGACGCGAGTGCCTGTGACAACTGGGACGCGCTGTAGGCGAGTTGACGCGGGTTCCTCGCCGGACCCTTGCTCGCGGCGCAGCGGGCGATGACGGTGGGCCGAACGGCGCGGAGGCCGTCCGTCCTGCCGGGCTTTCCGCCGGCCCGGGATTCGGAACTCGGTTACATCGGGGTGGGCGGGACGGTCCCCACCGGTTCGAGAAGCTCCTTGCGGCGACGGGTCATTGCCGCATTGCCTCATCGGTAAACAATGCTGTCAAAGCCATCAGCGGCAAGGGATTTGGCACCTTCAATCCGCTCCGCGGACTCAAGTGGCAGGACATCGGCGGCCGTCCGGTCCAGACCTTTTGCGGTGTTGTGAAACCGGCTGTATCACCGGATTCATCAACGGCCGAGGTGTCGGCGGTGCGTGGTGTTCGACATCGCCCGACACCGGGGCCGGTGGCGACGCTGAGTGCCCCGGCAGCGCATCGCCGGGGCCGATCCGGCATCGAATGTCACAGGCAGCGACGGGTTGGTTGCACATGCCACTGGTGTGTGACCAATAACGGACGGCTAATTTCCGTTTCCGCTCGCTCTCTTGGCAGTCGATCAGTAGCCTCTGGTCAACACTGACCATGAACATGGCCGGATCGCCGTGGCGACTTGTTGGAGACATTGATGGAGCGTCCCGCCTGGGCACCGCAAGGCATAGACATTTCGGTGCCGAGCGTGTCCCGCATGTACGACTTCTATCTGGGCGGATCGCACAATTTCGAGGTGGACCGGGAAGCGGCGCGCAAGGCCATGGAGTTCATGCCGGGGCTCCCCAAGATCATGCAGGCGAATCGCGCGTTTATGCGCAGAGCCGTGCGTTACGCGGTGAGCGAGGGCATCAGTCAGTTTCTGGACATCGGCTCCGGAATACCGACCTTCGGCAATGTTCACGAAGTCGCGCAGGCGGCCGACCCGGAGGCCCGGGTGGCGTACGTCGATCACGACCCGGTCGCGGTCGCGCACAGCCAGGCCGTACTCGAAGGAAACGACCGGGCGGTGATCGCTGCCGCGGATCTGCGCCGCCCGCAGGAGATCGTGAAGAGCCCGGAGGTCTCCGGACTGCTCGACCTGGACCGCCCGGTGGCCCTGCTGCTCGTCGCGGTGCTCCACTTCATCGAGGACTCCGACGACCCGCAGACCGCGGTCGCCGAACTGCGCGAAGCACTCGCGCCCGGCAGCCTCATCGTCATGACCCACGCCTCGTACGAGGGGATTCCGCTCACCCGGGAAGAGGCGGGCGGCACGGTCGAGGTCTACAAGAACATCCGCAACCCTCTGATCATGCGGTCCCGCGACGAGATCGCGCGCTTCTTCGAGGGGTACGAGATGGTCGAGCCCGGACTCGTGTCGATGCCGGACTGGCGCCCGGATGCCCCGGTGGTGGCGGAGCAGGAGGACCCATTCGCGTTCTCGGGCTTCGCGGGAGTGGGACGCAAGGCGTGAGTATTCCCGCCCAGTCGTCCGGTGCGCCGGACACGGAGCCCGACGGTCCCGAGGGTCGGCTCCGGAGATTCGCCACGATCTGGAGCCGGGCCATCTTCCCCTCGACGGCCACCTCCCTGACGCGCGCGGAGTTCGAACAGCATCTGCTGCCGCTGGCCCGCGGGCTCAGCGACATCCTGCACGCCCGGCCCTTCGACGCGGCGCCCGCGGGCGAGGTGGGTGCCGCCCTCGTCGCCGCGCACTGCACCGATCCGGACGCGCTGAGCAGCACGCTCGGCGTCATCGATTCGTACCTGGTGCTCTATTGCGGGAGCAATGGTGCGACAGCGTTGTCGACCGAGGACAGCAGGGCCCGCTGTGCCCGGATACAGCACGCCCTCGCGGCCGGCTTCACCCAGGCGCTGCGCGAGCGGACCCTCGCCGAGCAGGAGGCCATCGCGCGTTCCGCGCTCACCGCCCGTTCCGACGCCGAACAGGCACTGCACGCGACCGAGGCCCGTTTCCGCGCCGTGTTCAAGGACGCGGCCATCGGCATCGGCATCGCCGACCTGGACGGCAATGTGCTGGAGATCAACGACACCCTCACCCGGATGTTCGGCGGGCTCGACCACCATGTGCGCAGCCACAAGGTCAATGAGTGGGTCCACCCCGAGGACTCGCCGCACGTCTGGAAGTACTACGACGAGCTGGTGCGCGGCGAACGCGAGCACTACCGGGTCGAGAAGCCGTACTACCGCAACGACGGCACCGTGCTGTGGACCAATCTGACGGTGTCGCTGCTGCGTGACGCCGAGGGCAGGCCGCAGTACCAGCTGGCGCTGATGGAGGACACCACCGAGCGCCGGCTGCTCAATCTGCGGCTGCGGTACGAGGCCACCCATGACGCGCTCACCGGCCTGCCCAACCGGACGCTGTTCTTCGAACGGCTGGAGAAGGCACTGTCCGCCGACGACGGCAGCCGCTTCGGCCTGTGCTACCTCGACCTGGACGGCTTCAAGGCGATCAACGACAGCCTCGGCCACGCATCGGGGGACCGGCTGCTGGTCGAGGTGGCCGACCGGCTGCAGAGCTGTGCGACCGCGCCCGGCGAGATGGTCGCGCGGCTCGGTGGCGACGAGTTCGTGGCCCTGACCACCGGACCAGACACCGAGACGGAGGTCGCCGAACTGGCCTGCCGCATCCTCGGTGTGCTCGGCAACCCGATCCGCCTGGACGGCCGTGAGCTGACCGTCCGGGGCTCCATCGGGGTCGTCGAGGGACCGGCCCGCGAACGCAACGCCGCGGAGGTGCTGCGCAGCGCCGACATCACGATGTACCGGGCCAAGTCGGCGGGCGGCAACCGGTTCGAGCTCGCCGACGCCGAGGCGGATGCGCGTGCCATCACCCGGCACGGGCTGACGACCGCGCTGCCCGCCGCCCTGGAACGCGGCGAGTTCTTCATCGAGTACCAGCCGCTGGTGCACCTCGGCGACGGCACGGTGCACGGTGCGGAGGCACTGGTGCGCTGGTGCCATCCGCAGCACGGGGTGCTCGGCCCGGACCGGTTCATCCCGCTCGCCGAGCACACCGGGCTGATCGTGCCGCTGGGCCGCTGGGTGCTGGAGGAGTCCGTACGGCAGGCCAACTTCTGGCAGGAGCGGCACACCGACGGCGGTCCGCTGCGGATCAACGTGAACCTCTCACCGACCCAGCTGCACCATCCCCGGCTGGTCGCCGAGACGGTCGACGTGCTGGAACGGTCGGGGCTCGAACCCGGGGCGCTCTGCCTGGAGGTCACCGAGTCCGCGCTCATCGGCGCGGACGACGACCTGCTCAAGCCGTTGCGGCAACTGGCCGAGATGGGCGTCGACATAGCGCTCGACGACTTCGGCACCGGGTACTCGAACCTGGCGAATCTGCGCCGGCTGCCGGTGAGCGTGCTCAAGCTGGACCGCTCCTTCACCATGGGCATGCAGCAGCATCCGGCGGATCCGGTCGATCTGAAGATCGTCGAGGGGATCGTCTCGCTGGCGCACAGCCTGGAACTCGCGGTCACGGTGGAGGGCGTGGAAACCGGCGCCCAGGCGGAGCAGTTGCGGAAGCTGGGCTGCGACACGGCGCAGGGCTGGTACTACGCCCGGCCGGGTGCGCCGGACCGGATCCACTCGTTGCTGCTGGCCGACGCCGTGTGAGGAGCGGGGTACGGGGCCGCCCGGTGGCCGTCCCGTCCTCGGCCGCAGGGCGGGCCTGTTCAGGCCCGTCCGGCGGCGAGCAGCACCTTCTGCAACTCGCGCGCCGCGCGCGGCGGAGCCACGTCGCTGCGGTGCGCGAGTGCGATCGTGCGCCGCAGGCCCGGTCGGGCCAGCGGCGTGGTCCGCAGGTCGTGGCCGGACCGGACGGCGACCATGCTCGGCACCACCGCGATCCCGAGCCCCGCCCGGACGAAGCCGAGCACGGCGTCCATCTCCCCGCCCTCCACCGTGAACGAAGGCTCGAAACCCTCCGCCCGGCAGGCGGCGACCGTCAGCTCCCGCAGGTCGTAGCCGTGCCGGAACATCACCAGGGGCTCGCCCTGGAGGTCGGCGATCCGTACGCTCCCGCCCCGGCCGGGCCGCGGTGCGCGGGCCGACGACACCACGACCAGGTCCTCCCGGAGCAGCTCGACCGTGGTGAGCGCGGGGGATGCGGCGGGCAGCGGCAGCACCACCAGGGCGAGATCGAGCGCGCCGCGCGCCAGCCCCCGTACCAGGTCGAGCGAGCCGCCCTCCTCCAGCAGCAGCTGGATCCCCGGATGCCGGTCGTGGAAGGCGCGCAGCACGTCGGGGAGCAGGCCGGTGCAGAGGCTGGGTGTCGCGCCGAGCCGGACCCGGCCCCGGCGCAGTTGCACCAGCTCCTGCACCTCGTGGCGTGCGGTGTCCGCGTCCGCGAGGATGCGGCGGGCCAGCGGCAGCAGGGCCTCGCCCGCGTCGGTGAGCGTGATGTTGCCGCGCGCCCGGCTGAACAGCTCCGCCCCCAGTTCGCTCTCCAGCGCCCTGATCTGCTGGGAGAGCGAGGGCTGCGAGACATGCACCTCCTCGGCGGCGCGGGTGAAGTGCCGGGCCTCGGCCACGGCCACGAAATACATCAGCTGCTGGAACTGCATAAGCCCACTCTACCGAGCACGATAGTTTCACCCTATGAACATGAGCCATGCCATGTCTTGGACTGATGAGGTGGATCGGTCCTAGCGTCGTGTCCATGGCATTGGCAACCCGGACGGACCGACGGCCGTCCATGACGCGTACGCTCTGGGACTCGTCCGTCGGCAAGAAGACGGTCATGGCCGTGAGCGGCCTGATCATGCTCCTCTACTTGGTCGTCCACATGATCGGCAACCTGAAGATCTTCTTCGGGTCCGGCGAGTTCAACCATTACGCGCACTGGCTGCGGACCATGGGTGAGCCCTTCCTGCACTACGAGTGGGCCCTGTGGATCGTCCGCGTCGTGCTCGTTGCCGCCGTGGTGCTGCACGCCACCTCCGCGTACCAGCTCAGCCGCCGGGACATCAGGGCGCGCCCCGCCAAGTACGTACACAAGAAGCCACGCGCCAGCTATGCCACCCGCACCATGCGCTGGGGCGGGATCATCCTCGGCCTGTTCATCGTCTGGCACATCCTCGACCTGACGACGGGCACCGTGCACTCCGGCGGATTCCAGTCCGGACACCCGTACCAGAACGTCATCGACACCTTCTCCACCTGGTACGGCAACACCATCTACATCGTCGCCGTGCTCGCCCTCGGACTCCACGTCCAGCACGGCTTCTGGAGCGCCGCACAGACCCTCGGCGCGGGCAGTGCGACCCGTGACCGGGTCCTCAAGACCATCGCCAACGCCCTCGCCGCGGTGCTGACGCTGGGCTTCATCTCCGTACCCGTCGCCGTCATGACCGGAGTCGTGAGCTGACATGACCGACTACTCGCACTACGAGACCGGCGCGCCCGTCGTCGACACCAAAGCCCCCGAAGGCCCTGTCGCCGAACGCTGGGACACCCGCCGCTTCCAGGCCAGACTGGTCAACCCGGCCAACCGCCGCAAGCACACCGTCATCGTCGTCGGCACCGGCCTGGCCGGCGGCTCGGCCGGCGCGACCCTCGCCGAACAGGGCTACCACGTGGTCCAGTTCTGCTTCCAGGACTCGCCCCGCCGCGCCCACTCGGTCGCCGCCCAGGGCGGCATCAACGCCGCGAAGAACTACCGCAACGACGGCGACTCGATCCACCGGCTCTTCTACGACACCGTGAAGGGCGGCGACTTCCGCGCCCGCGAGTCCAACGTCCACCGGCTCGCCCAGATCTCCGTGGAGATCATCGACCAGTGCGTCGCCCAGGGCGTCCCGTTCGCCCGCGAGTACGGCGGCCTCCTCGACAACCGCTCCTTCGGCGGCGTCCAGGTCTCCCGTACGTTCTACGCCCGGGGCCAGACGGGACAGCAGCTCCTGCTCGGCGCCTACCAGGCGCTGTCCCGGCAGATCGCCGCGGGCAACGTCGAACTGCACGCCCGTACCGAGATGCTCGACCTGATCGTCGTCGACGGCAAGGCCCGCGGGATCGTCGCCCGCGACCTGGTCACCGGGAAGATCGACACCTACTTCGCCGACGCCGTCGTCCTGGCCAGCGGCGGCTACGGCAACGTCTTCTACCTCTCGACGAACGCCATGAACTCCAACGCCACCGCCGTCTGGCGCGCCCACCGCCGGGGTGCGTACTTCGCCAACCCCTGTTTCACCCAGATCCACCCCACCTGCATCCCGCGCACCGGCGACCACCAGTCCAAGCTGACGCTGATGAGCGAGTCGCTGCGCAACGACGGCCGGATCTGGGTCCCGAAGGCCAAGGGCGACGACCGCCCCGCCAACGAGATCCCCGAGGACGAGCGCGACTACTACCTGGAGCGCATCTACCCCGCCTTCGGCAACCTCGTGCCCCGGGACATCGCCTCCCGCGCCGCGAAGAACGTCTGCGACGAGGGACGCGGCGTCGGTCCCGGCGGGCAGGGCGTCTATCTGGACTTCGCCGAAGCCATCCAGCGGATGGGCAGGGACAAGGTCGAGGAGAAGTACGGCAACCTCTTCGACATGTACGCGCGGATCACGGCGGAGAACCCGTACGAGACCCCGATGCGGATCTACCCCGCCGTGCACTACACGATGGGCGGCCTCTGGGTCGACTACGACCTCCAGACCACCGTTCCGGGCCTCTTCGCCATCGGCGAGGCCAACTTCTCCGACCACGGAGCCAACCGGCTCGGCGCGTCCGCGCTGATGCAGGGCCTCGCCGACGGCTACTTCGTCCTGCCGTCGACCATCAACGACTACCTGGCCCGCAATCCGCACCACGAGGAGGTCGACGCCTCGCACCCCGCGGTCGAGGAGGCCGTCGCCGACACCGAGGACCGGTTGAACCTGCTGCTCGCCGTCGACGGCGACCGCACCCCCGACTCCTTCCACCGCGAGATCGGTGAACTCATGTGGGAGTACTGCGGCATGGCCCGCACCGAAGACGGGCTGCGCAAGGCGCTCGATCGGATCCCGCGGATCCGCGAGGAGTTCTGGCGCCGCATCAAGGTGCCCGGCACCGGCGACGAGTTCAACCAGTCGCTGGAGAAGGCCAACCGCATCGTCGACTACCTGGAGCTCGCCGAGCTCATGTGCCTCGACGCACTGCACCGCGCCGAATCCTGCGGAGGCCACTTCCGCGAGGAGTCGCAGACCCCGGACGGCGAAGCCGCCCGCCGGGACGAGGAGTTCTCCTACGCCGCCGCCTGGGAGTTCTCCGGCACCGGCGAGGCCCCCGTCCTGCACAAGGAAGACCTCGTCTTCGAATACGTCCACCCCACCCAGCGGAGCTACGCATGAAGCTCACCCTGCGCGTCTGGCGCCAGAAGAACACCGACGCACCCGGCGCCATGTCCACCTACGAGGTGGACGGCATCTCGCAGGACATGTCGTTCCTGGAAATGCTCGACACCCTCAACGAGGAACTCATCCTCGCCGGCGACGACCCCGTCGCCTTCGACCACGACTGCCGCGAGGGCATCTGCGGCGCCTGCAGTCTCGTCATCAACGGCGATGCCCACGGCCCCGAGCGCACCACCACCTGCCAGCTCCACATGCGGTCCTTCGAGGACGGCGACACGATCGACATCGAACCCTGGCGCGCCTCCGCCTTCCCGGTCGTCAAGGACCTGGTGGTGGACCGCTCGGCCTTCGACCGGATCATCCAGGCGGGCGGCTACATCTCCGCCCCGACCGGCACCGCCCCCGAGGCGCACGCCACACCGGTGCCCAAGCCGGACGCGGACTTCGCCTTCGAGCACGCCGAGTGCATCGGCTGCGGCGCCTGCGTGGCGGCCTGTCCCAACGGCTCGGCGATGCTCTTCACCTCGGCGAAGATCAACCATCTCAACGTCCTGCCGCAGGGGGCCCCGGAGCGCGAGACCCGGGTCCTCGACATGGTCGGCCAGATGGACAGCGAGGGCTTCGGCGGCTGCACGCTCACCGGCGAGTGCGCCACCGCCTGCCCCAAGGGCATCCCGCTGCCGTCGATCTCGGCCATGAACAAGGAGTGGCTGCGGGCCACCCGCAAGGTGCGCCGCTAGGGCAACTCCCGGACGACGCCGACAGACTTCCCGGCGCAGGTCGTGAACCGTCAGGCTTCGGTCGTGCGACCGACGGTTGCTCCGTCAGAGGGTTCGTCCCGGGTTTCCAGGTCCTCGTGTCGAGGGGTGCGGCTATGGTCTGGCCTTCGACTACAGGGAGTGCGTCATGCGCAAGTTTTGGCTGTCTGTGGCTGCGGTTGCGGCCGCTTCCGGGTTGCTCACGGCGTGTTCGGGTGCGGAGGACTCCGGCGACTCCGCGAAAAGGGGCGGCGCGACAGCGGCGACGGGGAGGGACTGGACCGAGGAGGCCTCGGCGATGGACCCGTCGAGGGACGTCAAGATCGTGAAGTCAGGGTTCGAGGACCATCAGGACTGGGGTCCTCACGCGTACGTCGTGCACTACAAGATCAGGAACGGCGGGAGCGGGGCGGCGAGTTACTTCGCGCAGTTCGAGTTCCTGGACGAGGACGGGGATGTCCTCGGGAAGACCGGGGTGACGGCCGACAGGCTGGGCCCCGGGAAGACAACGACCGGGGACTCGGCACCGCTGGACGCGGAGATCGAGAACGGCACCGTCAAAGACATTGCGTCCGTGCGCGTCACAGAGGTTGAGCGCACGTGAGGCGACTCCCGTATCGGACTACGGCCCGGATTGTACCGGCAGGTAGCGTCTCCGCACGGTGTGTGGGCGGGGCGGCCCCGGTGAAGGGGCCGCCCCGCGGCCAGGGCCGGTCCGGCGGATCAGGGTCGGACAGGGCGCGGCGTCCGGTGCGGTGCATCGCAAGGCGCCGGAGCGTCTTGACAGCGGAGCTGTTCGGAGGTTCCGGCAACACCGCGAGGTGCCGTACCAGGCGTCGCGACCCTGGCCATGATCTGCCGGGCAAGCCCTCTAGGGGGCCGGCGTGCCCGCAGGAGCAGCGCCCGCCAGCGGCTGCCCGAGCCGTTGCAGGAGACCGGCGGTTTCGGCACGGTACCGGGCGACTGCCGCCAACTTGATGTCCTCGTACCCGCGCACCATGTCGGGCAGTTCGGCGAGTTCGACGGTCAGGGCGTGGTTGTCCGGGCTCAGTGCCAGGCATGCCTGGGTGATCATGGCCTCGTACTCGACGACCAGCGCCCGTTCGACCCGGCGCACTTCGGCCGCGCCGAACGGATCGATGCGCGTGCCTCTGACGTGACGCATCGCCGCGAGGACACGGAAGACGGGCTTGAACCACGGGCCGAGCACGATCTTCCGATTCATCCCGAGTGCCCGGAGCGCGGGCGGGTGGAGACGGTAGGACATCCGGGCGCCGTCCCCGAACCGCGTCCGCACTTCTCGTTCCACAGCGGGATCCAGGGAGAGACGCGCCACCTCGTATTCGTCCTTGTAGGCCATCAGCTTGTACAGGTAACGGGCCACCGCCTCGGCCAGTGCGGTCGAGCCGGGGACACGCTCGGCCTCGATCCGGCGCACTCGCTCGACGCAGTGGGCGTAACGCGTCGCGTAGGCCGTGTTCTGGTATCCGATGAGATCCGGCACCCGGACCTTAAGCAGGCGCATGAGCTCCGATTCCGCGGCGGCGTCCACCAGCGCGATCACCCGGCGTGCGGAAGCGGGGGCGGCGCGCTCCGGTGCCGGGGAGCGGCTCTCGCGCTTCAGGGCCGCGGCGAAGCCGACGGGGTCGCCGACAGCCTGACGGCCGAACCGGAATGCCTTGAGGTTGTCTTCGACCCTCACCCCGTTGAGGGTGATCGCCTCCTCGATGGACTCCGCGGGCAGCGGCAGCGCACCGGTCTGATAGGCGGCCCCGGCGAGCAGCAGATTGGCGAACTGGTCCTCGCCCAGCAGGGTGTTGGCCAGATGGCGCGCGTCGAGGAACACGGCCTTGTCGGCCGTCGCACGAATGCGTTCCTTGATCGGTTCGACGGCGGGGAAGGTTACCGCCGTGTCGATCACCATTTGTCCGGTCGGAACCTCGGCCGTGGAGACGACCGCCACCGTTCTCGACGGGGTCGCGGCAGACAGTTGACCGGGGTCCGCGGCGACCAGGAGGTCACAGCCGAGGTAGAGGTCGCATTCCTCGGAGGCGGCCTTGTTCGACTGCGCCACAGGCTCCCGGGTGATCTTGATGTCGGAGACCACCGCGCCGCCCTTCTGCGCCAGGCCGGTCTGATCCAGGGCCCGGACATGACGGCCTGCGAGCGAAGCCGCGGTGCTCAGGATCTGCGCCAGAGTGATGACTCCGGAGCCGCCCACCCCGGTGATGCGCGTGGTGTGCGACGCGGGCTCGACGCGGGCCGGCTCGGGGAGCGCCGCGGTGTCCGGCATCGGCAGCGGGGTGAAAGCCGCTTTCCCCGCGGCGGGGAGCACCGTGAGGAACGAGGGGCAGTCGCCCTTCAGGCATGAGAGGTCCTTGTTGCACGAGGACTGGTCGATCCGGGTCTTGCGGCCGAACTCGGTGTCGGCCGGCTGGACCGACAGACAGTTGGACTTCTGGCCGCAGTCGCCGCACCCCTCACAGACCCGTTCGTTGATCACCACCCGTTCAGCGGGGTCTGCCGCCAGTCCACGCTTGCGTTTGCGGCGGAGTTCGGTGGCGCACTCCTGGTCGTGGATGAGCAGGGTCACGCCGGGAACCCGCGCCAGGGTCTCCTGCGCCTCGGTCAGCCGGTCGCGGTGCCACACCTGAACGCCCTTGGGGAGCTTCACCCTTCGGTAGCGCCCGGGATCCTCGGTGGTGATGAGGATCCGCGCGACCCCCTCGGCGAGGAGCGCCGCGCAGATCGCCGGTACGGGCATGACGCCGACGGGCCGCTGCCCGCCGGTCATGGCGACCGCCGAGTTGTACAGCAGCTTGTAGGTGACGTTCACGCCGCCGGAGACCGCGGCCCGGACGGCGAGGCTGCCGGAGTGGTGGAAGGTGCCGTCCCCGAGGTTCTGGATCAGGTGATTCCGTTCGAGGAAGGGCTCCATGCCGATCCACTGGGCGCCCTCGCCGCCCATCTGCGTCATACCGATCACGTCTCCGGCCTGGGCCGGGTCCATGAGCGTGACCATGGCATGGCAGCCGATCCCGGCACCGACGGTGGACCCTTGGGGCGTTTGGGTCGAGACGTTGTGGGGACAGCCGGAACAGAAGTAGGGGGTACGGGTCAGCAGTGGCAGTTGCACGCGGCGGGGCTGTGGCCGGGACCTATCCGACCAGCGCCGCACGGTGGGGAACTCACCGATGGAGAGCAGCGGGGCGGCGAGCCGGGCGGCGATCAGGTCGGGTTCCAGCTCGCCGTCCAGCGGGAAGAGCACGCTGCCGTCGGCTGCGCGCTTTCCGATGACGGCCGGCATGGCGGCCCTGCCGTAGAGCAGATCCTTGACCGCGGTCTCGATCAGCGGACGCTTCTCCTCGACCACGATGATGTGGCTGAGGTCGGCAGCGAACCGATCCACGACCGACGGTTCGAGCGGGTGGATCATGCCGAGGTGGAGCAGACGGATCCCGCGCAACTCCAGTTCGGCGTCGTCGAGTCCGAGGATGCGCAGGGCCTGGCGAAGGTCGAGGAAGGTCTTGCCGGGGGCGATGATGCCGACGCGGTCGTGCGGGCCCTGCCGGGTGATCCGGTTGAGGCCGTTGGCGGCGGCGTAGCGGCGGGCGATCTCCAGCCTGGCGCCGTCCCGGCTGCGTTCCAGCTCGCCGAGCGTCGGCTGCACCATGTGGGCGGTCACACTGTGCCGGTACGGTGTGCCACCGGCCGTGAGGTCGGGCGCGAGGGACAAGACGCGCCCGGCCTGTACGTCGACGGTGCCGGAGCCGTCGGCGACAGCGGTCACGATCTTCAGGGCGACCCACAGTCCGCTTGCCCGGGACATGGCTACGCCGTGCAGTCCGAAGTCGAGCGCTTCCTGCGGGTCCGACGGGTAGAGAGTGGGGATTCCGAGGTCGGCCAGGAGCAGTTCGGAGGCTCCGGGCACGGTCGAGGACTTCGCGGCCGGGTCGTCGCCGACCAGGGCGAGTACGCCGCCTTCGGGGTGTGTGCCCATCAGATTGCTGTGCCGGATGGCGTCCGAGGCACGGTCCAGGCCGGGAGACTTGCCGTACCAGATGCCCGTGATTCCGTCGACGCGCTTGTCCGGCTGCATCGCGGCGAGCTGCGTACCCTGAACCGCCGTGGCGGACAGTTCTTCGTTGACCCCGGGGCGGAAGACGATGTCGTACGTGTCGAGCTGCGATCGGCAGCGTTCGAGTTCCATGTCGTAGCCGGCCAGGGGCGATCCCTCGTACCCGGACACGAATCCGGCGGTGCTGCGGCCCGCGCGCAGGTCAGCCCGGCGCAGGTCGAGCGGGAGTCTGGCGAGTGCCTGGATCCCGGTGAGATGAAGGGTGCCCTCCTCACGCATGAATCGGTCCTGGAGCGTGGGGGGTGCTGCTTTCTGAGTCACCACGTGCTTTCCTCCGAAGGGACATCGGCGGTTCGGGCGTGCGGAGTGTGCCGTTCGAGGCGGCCCCGGTGCGACGGACGTCGCCGGACACCGGGGCCGCCCAATGACGGCTCCCTGCCGCTTCCGGCCACGGCGGGCCGGCGCTCCGAACCATCCGGCTCGAAGCGGTTATGCGGACCGGGGAGCGGCGTCCGGTACGTCGCAGAGGGCGGTGCCGAGTGACAGGGGCGATCCGTCGCCACTGCGCCACGCGATGTGGCTGTCGGGGCGTACGAGGACGGCTCCGTCCTCGGTGATCCCGAGGCGCTCCAGACAGGAGCCGTCGGCGCCGGTGATGTCCCGGCCCACGACGACGGTGTGGGCCGGGACTCCTTCGGCGGCCTCTGCGAACGCCTCGGCCCATGCCTCGCCGTCGGGCCCCGTGATCAGCGTGAAGCCCGGGATCAGGAGGTCGATCGTCGACAGCCGGACACCGTCACGTTCGACCCAGGTGTGCGGGAGCCGTCCTCCGCGGACGGGCACGGGTGAGTAGTCGGTTGCCGAGAGGGGAGCACCCGCCGCACCCTCCGAGTGCCCTGCGGCCCCGTAGACGTAGCCGATCTCCTGGTTGAGGGAGTCGAAATGCGGTCGCTGAAGGGGGATGGTCGCCGCGATCCGACGGCGCTCCTCCGCCGCGATCGCCGGGTCCGCGCTTTCGAGGCGGGCGGCGATACCGGCCGTATCCGGTCCGATGCCCGCCTCGGCCATCTTGACCGCGTTGAGGGCGCTGTGGCGGGCATTGTCGACAGCGACCGGGCGGCGTTCGGTCTCATAGCTGTCGAGCAAGGCGTCGGGAGCCCATCCATTCAGCACCGCGGCAAGTTTCCAGCCGAGGTTGTCCGCGTCGGCCAGGCCGGTGTTCATGCCCAGACCGCCGGTCGGGGGAAACTGGTGCGCGGCATCGCCCGCCAGGAAGACACGGCCGCGCCGGTACCGGTCGGCGGTCCGGGCCACCAACTGCCAGGGGCCCACGGACTGGATCTCCACGTCCAGCTCGTCCACTCCGACGGCTTCCCGGATGATCTGCGCGCACCGTTCGGGCGAGTAGTCGTCGGGTGACTCGGTGGCCGGGTCGAAGCTCTTCTGGAAGGTCCATCGGCGTACTCCGTCCATTCCGATGAAGACACCGGGGGACGAGGTGTTGATGGCCCAGACGAGCAGGGCCGGACTGTCCTCGGTCCAGGGGGACAGATCCGCGTGGAAGTAGATGTTCATCTGGTGGCCCAGGATCGCCGAGCCTCCGGCCGCGATGCCGAGCGCCTCGCGCACGGCGCCGCCCGCCCCGTCCGCGGCAACGGCGTAGCGGGCACGGAGCGTCTGCCTCTGCTGCCCGCTCTCCACGGTGACGTCGACCGCATCACCCCGGTCCGTGACATCGAGAACGGTGGTGTTGTAGCGGACCGTGGCCATGCCCTGAGCCAGGACCGCGTCCAGGAGGTGCTGCTGCACCCGGTCCTGGGCGCAGGAGGCGATCATCTCCGGGGAGGCGGCGATACGCCGGAGAGCGTGCTCCTCGGGCCCCTCGGCCATGTTGATCCGGCCGAGCTCGGGCCCGGAGAGGGTCTGTTTCCACAGGATGTTCAGCGCCCACTCGGGGCCGACCGAGTCCTTGAGCACCGCGTCCGCGATCCCCCAGCTCCGCAGGAGTTCCATGGACCGGGTGTTGACGACATGGGCACGTGGATGCGGATTGATGCCCCCGTACTGTTCGCACACGATGCTGGGCACGCCGTGCCGGCCCAGTACCAACGCCGTGGCCAGTCCGACGGGACCGGCACCGACGATGACCACGGGAGTGTCGGCGGCCGTCATGAGCGCTTGACCAGTTCGTCGAAGGACTCACCGGACTCGAAGCGGCGTACCAGCTCGTCGGGGTCGAATTGGGTACCGATCGGATTTTCCTCGAAGGCACCCGAGGCGAACCACTCGTGGAGCGCCTCCTCGGTGGCGAAGTTGTCGATCTGGAGCTCAATGTGATTGCCGTCGGGGTCCTCGAAGTACATCGAGGTGGTCGGCCCGTGGTTGATGCACCAGAACGGACGGATACCCTCCGCGCTCAACCGCTGATAGGTACCGAGCAGATCCGCGAGCGTGCTGTAGGTGAACGCCGCATGGTGCAGGCCGGTGTGTCCGTCCCCCGGCCGCTCCGAGGCCCCGGTGGAGATCAGCGCGACCCGGTGGTGTTCATCGTCGTACGTGAGGAAGGCGAGGGAGTCGTTGGCGAAGGTGATGCGGCCTTCGAGGACGCGTAGATACCACTCGGTCATGGTTGTCAGCTGACCGGTTTTGAGAACGACGTGGGCGAGTTTGCTCGGAGAAGCCATGGGAGCGACCTCCTGGTCGTAGGCATGACGCCTTCTTGTCTGTCGTACAAGAGCAGCATAGGCGGGTTCTTGTATTGCAGACAAGAGTGGTTCGGGTGCGGACCGGGAGGTGTCCGGAGGGTGGCGCTCCGGCCGCTTCGGGATGCCCGGTCCGCCGCCGCTCCTACTACGTGAGCCGTGTGGGTGCCCGTGTTGTCATTCGGCGGTGCCGCAGCGCGCGGCCGCGGCCGCCGTGAGTGCCTCGGTCAGCAGCTGGACGACTTCCGCGGTGGGGCGGTCCAGGCGCCGGACGCTGACCAGCAGGCCCTCGAAGAGCACATGGGCGGTGTCCGCGATCAGTCCGACATCGGCGCCGGCCGGCAGTCTGCTGGTGATGACGGCCAGCAGGCGCTCCTCAAGCCACCCCTGGAGCCGCCCGTACGTTCCGGTGAGTGTCTCCGAGTCGCCGATCCGCTCGTACGCCTCCCGGTGCAGACCTCGGTACGGCTCCATCTCCAACAGGAGGGCGATCAGTTCGCGCTGTGGATCCCCGGCGAGATCCTCGTCTGCTTCGATGCGCTCCCGCGCCTGTGTGACGTAGTGCTCGATCGCGGCGGCGAAGAGGTCGTCCTTGGCGGGGAAGTACCAGCGCACGGCGTTGGCCGCGACGCCGGCGGCGCGACCCACCTCGGCCAGGCTGGTCCCCTTGTATCCCCGGGTCGCGAAGAGCTCCCATGCGTGGTCGACCAGCGCGGCCTCGCGCTCGGCTTTCGGGATCTGCTGTCGATTACGTGGCATGGCACGGAAGCCTATGCCGGGCGCGTTCGGTGCCCGGTGGTGGTACGGGGTTGTCTTGTGATGCCCGATCGTATCTCTTGACTCTCGAACAAGATATCTCTTGACTTGAGAGCAAGAGAGAACGGCCGGTCGACAAGGGAGTTCGTGATGCGTCTGTACAGCACCGATCAAGGCATCGCCAGGGAAGACCGCCCGGGGGAGCTGTCCGTGCTCGATCTGCCCTTCGACGAGCTGGGCGCGCTGCTGCGCGGTCCCGGCGTCGAGGCGGCGCGATCGGCGAAGGCCGTGCGCCGGGTCGCACTCGGCGAGGCGCGCGTCCTCGCGCCGGTGCGCCGCCCCGGCAAGGTGCTCATCGTCGGCCTCAACTACCGCAGCCACGCCGAAGAGGTACTGGAGATGCTGGCCGCGATGGGCAAGAGCCTCGCCGAACTGCCGAAGGAGCCGAACTTCCAGGTCGTGGCCGGATCCGCGGTGATCGCGCCGTCGGACCCCATAGTCCTTCCGGCCGTCGCGGCCGCTGAAGTCGATTACGAGGGTGAAGTGGCCGCGGTGATCGGTCGCGCCGCCACGGACGTAGCGGTGGCGGACGCCAGGAAACACCTTGCCGGACTGACGGTCGTGAACGATGTGTCGGCCCGGGACATCCAGCACCGCGCCATGTCCGGTGATCCGACCGCTTCCATCGGTGTTTCCAAGAGTTTCGACACCTTCAAGCCGCTCGGGCCCTGTCTGGTGACCGAGGACGAGTTCGACGGGGCGTTCGACCTGCGCATCCGGACCCGGGTCAACGATGAGCTGCGCCAGGACGACCGCACCGGCAGCCTCATCCACGGTCTGCCCGAGCTGATCTCCTTCCTCTCGCGGTATCAGACCCTTGAGCCGGGCGATGTGATCTGCACCGGCTCACCGCGCGGAGCCGGCATCTTCTCGGGCCGGTTCCTCCGGCCCGGCGACCTCGTGGAGGTCGAGGTGGAGGGCATCGGATCTCTTCGCAGCAAGGTGGTGGCGGCCTGATTACCGAGCTGCCCGGGAGCGGCCCGGCACCGGTTCCCCGCGCGGTCCGCGAAGGCGGGTGACCGCGTCCCGGACACCGGCTGCGAAGGCGCGGCCGCGCGAGGCGTACCGCACCTGCTGACGTCGAGTTCCTGGTCCTGGAGGCCGCCCACCCCCGGGACCAGGAAGTCTCAGCCGCTCCGGCAGGTCAGGACGTTACGGAGACGTCGTCGCCGTACACCGTGCCCTGCCCGTACCAGCCGTGCAGGTAGACGGTCACCTTGCCGGTCGAGCCGGTGGTGAAAGCCACCGACTGCTCGGCATAGCCGCTCGCCGAACCCCAGGTGCTCGCCGACGCGTCGCCGCGCACCCCGAGGTAGCCGTAGCTGCCCTGCACCCAACCGCTCAGTGTGTACGTGGTGTTGGGGGACAGGGTGAGGGTCTGCACGCATTCGCCGGTCTGCGACGCGGTGGCCGCCGCGGCGAGTGCGTGTGCTCCGCCGTGCACCGGCGTGGAGACGACCGCGCCACCGGACTCACACGTCCAGGGGCCCAGCGAACCCGTCTCGAAGTCACCGTTCACCAGCGCCCCGGTCCCGCCACCCGGACCCGACACCGTCAGGGTGAAGACCGCCGCGTGGCTGACTGTGCCCGCGGCGCCGGTCACGGTGAGCCTGTACGTGCCCGGCGCCGCGGAAGCAGACGCGTTGACCGTCAGCTTCGACGTCCCGCCCGCGGTGACCGAGGCGGGGCTGAGCGTCGCCGTCACACCGGCGGGTGCGCCGCTCGTCGTCAGCGCGACGGCCTTCGCGCTGCCCTCGGCCGCGCCCGCTCGGGGGCGCGGCCCGTTCCTGTGAATCCCGGCCGGGGGTCACACGCCACACGGTGTGGAGCGGCCGTGAGGCATGCCCATGATTGGTCTGGACCAG
>NZ_JBEXPH010000029.1:0-59309 GCF_040611955.1 Streptomyces sp. NPDC006510
GGCGACCCGGTCAGGCCGACGACGTACGCGGTGCCGGGCAGCGGCGCCAGGGCCGCCATCACCTCGCGCAGCTCCGGCGACGCCCCCTCCACCAGGGAGATGAGCCGGGCCACGGCCCGCGGCCGGCCCGCACGTGCCTGCTCGACCAGGGTGGGGACGTCCACCATCACCGCTCCGTTCACTCGCTGCGTGCTCTGTCCGTACCGCGTACTGCCTGTTACTTGCCCGGAACGCGGATGATCAGTGCGTCGCCCTGACCGCCGCCGCCGCACAGCGCCGCCGCACCGGTGCCGCCGCCGCGCCGCTTCAGCTCCAGCGCCAGGTGCAGCACCACCCGGGCGCCGGACATGCCGATCGGGTGGCCCAGCGCGATGGCGCCGCCGTTGACGTTCACCTTGTCCGGGGTGACGCCGAGGTCCTTCATCGACTGGACGGCGACCGCGGCGAACGCCTCGTTGATCTCGATGAGGTCGAGGTCCGCCACCTCCAGGCCCTCCTTCTTGAGGGCGTGCTTGATGGCGTTGGAGGGCTGCGACTGGAGCGAGTTGTCCGGGCCCGCCACATTGCCGTGGGCGCCGATCTCGGCGATCCAGTCCAGGCCCAGCTCCTCGGCCTTGGCCCTGCTCATGACGACGACCGCGGCCGCACCGTCGGAGATCTGCGAGGAGGTGCCCGCGGTGATCGTGCCGTCCTTGGCGAACGCGGGGCGCAGCTTGCCGAGGGACTCCACGGTCGTCTCGGGGCGGATGCCCTCGTCCTTGGCGAAGAGGACCGGGTCGCCCTTGCGCTGCGGGATCTCGACGGGGGTGATCTCGGCCTCGAAGAGTCCGTTCTTCTGGGCCGCGGCGGCACGCTGGTGCGAGAGGGCGCCGATCTCGTCCTGGTCGGCGCGGCTCAGGCCGAGGCGGGTGTTGTGCTTCTCGGTGGATTCGCCCATCGGGATGTTCTCGTAGGCGTCGGTCAGACCGTCGTACGCCATCGAGTCGAGCATCTCGATCGCGCCGTACTTGTGGCCCTCGCGGGACTTCGGGAGCAGGTGCGGGGCGTTCGTCATGGACTCCTGGCCGCCGGCGACGACGACGTCGAACTCACCGGCGCGGATCAGCTGGTCGGCGAGCGCGATCGCGTCGAGCCCGGACAGACACACCTTGTTCACGGTGAGCGCGGGAACGTTCATCGGGATGCCCGCCTTGACCGCGGCCTGGCGTGCCGGGATCTGGCCCGCACCGGCCTGCAGCACCTGGCCCATGATCACGTACTCGACCTGGTCGCCGCCGATGCCGGCCCGGTCCAGCGCGGCCTTGATGGCGAAGCCGCCGAGGTCGGCGCCGGAGAAGCTCTTCAGCGAGCCGAGGAGGCGGCCCATGGGCGTACGCGCGCCCGCGACGATCACTGAGGTGGTACCGGTCGTTCCAGACATGAGGGGCGCCCCTTGTGATGAGAGGAGTGAACGAGGGTTTACTTGAATGTACTGAGCGGTACCTCGCCCGTCATCCGGCAGCGGGTGTGACGGCGCGCACGTTGCGTAACCATCCGTGTCGCGCTGCACTGATTCCATGCTGACGCGAATCGATCACATCGGGATCGCCTGTTTCGACCTCGACAGGACCGTCGAGTTCTACCGCTCGACCTACGGGTTCGAGGTGTTCCACTCCGAGATCAACGAGGAGCAGGGCGTACGCGAGGCCATGCTCAAGATCAACGATACGTCCGACGGCGGCGCTTCCTACCTCCAGCTCCTGGAGCCGACCCGGGAGGACTCCGCGGTGGGCAAGTGGCTGGCGAAGAACGGCGAAGGCGTCCACCACATCGCCTTCGGCACCGCGGATGTCGACGCCGACTCCGCCGACATCCGGGAGAAGGGGGTCAGGGTGCTCTACGAGGAGCCGAGGACCGGATCGATGGGGTCCCGGATCACCTTCCTGCACCCCAAGGACTGCCACGGCGTCCTCACCGAACTGGTCACCTCCGCAGCGGAGCACTGACCCGGCGGATACCCGGCCCGGTAGAGTGGGCTGCTCCGGGCCGGGGCCGGGTCGGGGCCGCGCCGCGTCCCCAGCCGTTGATCTGTCACCATTCCCCGGGGGACCGTTCACCGGTGAACGGTACTCGTTGGAGAGTTGCGACCAGGGGACGGATGGGACCGCGCAGTGCGGGGCTACGAACGCCAGGAGAGCCACCGAGCTGACGACGACCACCTCTCGCGGTTCGAAGCCGAGATGGACCGGCTGAAGACCGACCGGGAGAAGGCCGTCCAGCACGCCGAGGACCTCGGTTACCAGGTCGAGGTCTTGCGCGCCAAGCTGCACGAGGCTCGGCGCAATCTCGCGACCCGTCCCGCGTACGACAGCGCGGACATCGGCTATCAGGCCGAGCAGTTGCTCCGTAATGCCCAGATCCAGGCGGAGCAGCTGCGGACCGACGCCGAGCGGGAGCTCCGCGACGCCCGTGCGCAGACGCAGCGGATCCTTCAGGAGCACGCCGAGCACCAGGCACGGCTCCAGGCCGAGCTGCACAACGAGGCGGTGCAGCGGCGCCAGCGGCTCGACCAGGAGCTGGCGGAGCGCCGCCAGACCGTCGAGTCCCACGTCAACGAGAACGTCGCCTGGGCCGAGCAGCTCAGGGCCAGGACGGAGTCCCAGGCCCGGCGGCTGCTGGAGGAGTCGCGGGCCGAGGCCGAGCAGTCCCTGGCGGCCGCGCGCGCCGAGGCGAGCCGGCTGGCGGAGGAGACCCGGCAGCGGCTCGGTTCCGAGGCGGAGACGGCCCGGACCGAGGCCGAGGCGATCCTGCTGCGCGCCCGCAAGGACGCCGAACGGCTGCTGGACGCCGCCTCCAGCCAGGCGCAGGAGGCCACCAGCCACGCCGAGCGGCTGCGTACGTCCACGTCGGCCGAGACCGAGCTGACCCGGCAGCAGACCGCCGAGCTGAACCGGGCCGCCGAGCAGCGCATGCAGGAGGCCGAGACCCGGCTGCGCGAGGCCCGGCTGGAGGCCGAGAAGGTCACCGCCGAGGCGAAGGAGGCCGCGGTCAAGCGGCTGGCCGCCGCCGAGTCGCAGAACGAGCAGCGCACCCGCACGGCCAAGTCGGAGATCGCCCGGCTGGTCGGCGAGGCGACCAAGGACGCCGAGACGCTCAAGGCGGAGGCCGAGCAGGCGCTCGCCGACGCGCGGGCCGAGGCGGACCGGCTGAAGTCCGAGGCGACCGAGAAGGCCCGCACGGCCGCAGCCGAGGACACCGCGGCCCAGCTCGCCAAGGCCGCCAGGAGCGCCGAGGAGGTGCTGACCAAGGCGTCCGAGGACGCACAGTCCACCACCAGGGCGGCGAGCGAGGAGGCCGACCGGATCCGCCGCGAGGCGGAGGCCGAGGCGGACCGGCTGCGCGGCGAGGCCGCCGAGCAGGCCGATCAGCTCAAGGGTGCGGCCAAGGACGACACCAAGGAGTACCGGGCCAAGACGGTCGAGCTCCAGGAGGAGGCCCGCAGGCTGCGCGGCGAGGCCGAGCAGCTGCGCTCCGAGGCGGTCGCCGAGGGCGAGCGGATCCGCGGCGAGGCCCGCCGCGAGGCCGTCCAGCAGATCGAGGAGGGCGCGAAGACCGCCGAGGAGCTGCTGGCCAAGGCGAAGGCGGACGCGGAGGAGCTGCGCTCCACCGCGGGCACCGAGAGCGAGCGGGTCCGCACCGAGGCGGCCGAGCGGGCCGGCGCGCTGCGCAAGCAGGCCGAGGAGGCTCTGGAGCGCGCCCGCGCCGAGGCCGAGCAGCTGCGTACCGACTCCGAGGAGCAGGCCGGCGCGACCACCACCGCGGCCGAGCGGGCGGCGGCGGAGCTGCGCGAGGAGACCGAGCGCGCGGTCGCCGCCCGGCAGGCGGAGACGACCGAGGAGTTGACCCGGCTGCATGGCGAGGCCGAGACCCGGGTCGCCGCCGCCGAGCAGGCGCTCACCGACGCGCGCGCCGAGGCGGAGCGCATCCGGCGCGAGACGAACGAGGAGTCCGAGCGGCTGCGCGCGGAGGCCGCCGAGCGGATCCGGACGCTGCGGGAGCAGGCGGAGACCGAGGCGGAGCGGCTGCGTGACGAGGCCGCGGCGGATGCGTCGCAGTCGCGTGCGGAGGGCGAGTCCGTCGCCGTACGGCTGCGCTCCGAGGCGGCCGCCGAGGCCGAGCGGCTCAAGTCCGAGGCGCAGGAGAGCGCCGACCGGGTGCGGTCCGAGGCCGCCGCCGCCGCGGAGCGGGTGGGCACGGAGGCCGCCGAGGCGCTGGCCGCCGCCCAGGAGGAGGCCAACCGGCGCCGCCGGGAGTCCGAGGAGACCCTCGACGCGGCGCGCACCGAGGCGAACCAGGAGCGCGAGCGGGCCCGTGAGCAGAGCGAGGAGCTGCTCGCCTCCGCCCGAAAGCGGGTCGAGCAGGCGCAGGCCGAGGCGCAGCGTCTGGTCGAGGAGGCGGACAGCCGGGCGACCGAGCTGGTCTCCGCGGCCGAGCAGACCGCCCAGCAGGTACGGGATTCGGTCAGCGGGCTGCAGGAGCAGGCCGAGGCGGAGATCGCCGGGCTGCGCTCGACCGCCGAGCATGTCGCGGAGCGGACGAAGTCCGAGGCGCAGGAGGAGGCGGACCGGGTCCGCACCGACGCGCACGCCGAGCGGGAGCGGGCCGGCGAGGACGCGTCCCGGATCCGCCGGGAGGCACAGGAGGAGTCCGAGGCCGCGAAGGCGATGGCCGAGCGGACCGTCGCCGACGCGATCGCCGAGTCGGAGCGGCTGCGGGCGGACACCGCCGAGTACAGCCAGCGGATGCGTACCGAGGCCTCCGACGCGCTGGCCTCGGCCGAGCAGGACGCCGCGCGCAGCCGCGCCGAGGCCCGCGAGGACGCCAACCGGATGCGTTCCGACGCCGCGGCCCAGGCCGACCGGCTGGTGGGCGAGGCGACGAGCGAGGCCGAGCGGATCGGCAGGGAGTCGACGCAGCAGGCCACCGCGCTCGTCGAAGAGGCGACGCAGCGGGCCACCGCGCTCGTCGAAGAGGCGACGCAGCGGGCCACCGCGCTCGTCGACGAGGCGAAGCAGCAGGCGGCCCGGCTGTCGGACGAGGCCGCGGACGAGGCCGAGCGGCTGCGTGCGGAGGCGGCGGCCACCGTCGGCTCGGCGCAGGAGCACGCGGCCCGCACCCGCGAGGAGTCGGAGCGGGTGCGCGCCGAGGCGGAGTCGGCGGCCGAGCAGATGCGCGCGGAGGCCCGCCAGGAGGCGGACCGGCTGCTCGACGAGGCCCGGGAGGCCGCGGCGAAGCGCCGGGCCGATGCGGCGGAGCAGGCCGATCAGCTCATCAACAAGGCCCAGGAGGAGGCGCTGCGCGCCGCCACCGAGGCCGAGGAACAGGCCGACACGATGGTCGGCGCGGCCCGCAAGGAGGCCGTGCGGATCACCTCGGAGGCGACCGTCGAGGGCAACTCCCTGGTGGAGCGGGCCCGTACGGACGCGGACGAGCTGCTGGTCGGCGCACGCCGGGACGCCACGGCGATCCGGGAGCGGGCCGAGGAGCTGCGGACCCGGATCGAGGGCGAGATCGAGGAACTGCACGACCGGGCCCGGCGGGAGACGTCCGAGCAGATGAAGACGGCGGGCGAGCGCGTCGACAACCTGATGAAGGCGGCGACGGAACAGCGCGACGAGGCGGCCGCCAAGGCCAAGGAGCTGCTGGCGGACGCCAATTCGGAGGCGAGCAAGGTCCGGATCGCCGCGGTGAAGCGGGCCGAGTCGCTGCTGAAGGAGGCCGAGCAGAAGAAGGCCACGCTGGTCCGCGAGGCCGAGAAGCTGCGGGCCGACGCCGAGGCCGAGGCGAAGCGCACGGTCGACGAGGGCAAGCGCGAGCTCGATCTGCTGGTGCGCCGACGCGCGGACATCAACACCGAGATCTCCCGCGTCCAGGACGTGCTGGAGGCCTTGGAGTCCTTCGAGACGCCGACGGGCGGTGGCAAGGGCTCGGGCGGTTCCTCCGGTAGCGTCAAGGCCGGGGCCGCGGCGGGCACTCGATCGAGTGGCAAGTCGTCCGAGGGGTAGTCACCTTGTCAGTTCCCGTGCTGCGACAGGAACGTTCAACCCTCCGAGTGGCAAGAGTTGCGGGGGTCAGCCACTCAAAAGAGGTGTCATTCTCCAGACCAAAAGGGCATCCGCTCGATGACACGCCGTTCCGGCCCCTAGGATTCCCCCTAACACCTCACCGGTCTCATTCGACAGGAACCCCATGAGCGACCCTTCCTCCCCCTTCGGCTTCGAGCTCGTGCGACGTGGATACGACCGCGGTCAGGTGGATGACCGCATTACCAAGCTCGTCGCCGACCGTGATAGTGCCCTGACCCGCATCACGTCGCTGGAAAAGCGCATCGAGGAGCTCCACCTCGAAACGCAGAACGCCCAGGCCCAGGTGAACGACGCGGAGCCGTCGTACGCCGGTCTCGGCGCGCGGGTGGAGAAGATCCTCCGCCTGGCCGAGGAGGAGGCGAAGGACCTGCGCGAGGAGGCCCGTCGCGCCGCCGAGCAGCACCGTGAGCTCGCCGAGTCGGCCGCCCAGCAGGTGCGCAACGACGCCGAGACGTTCGCCGCCGAGCGCAAGGCGAAGGCCGAGGACGAGGGCGTCCGGATCGTCGAGAAGGCCAAGGGTGAGGCCGGCTCGCTGCGCACGGAGGCGCAGAAGGACGCCGCGCAGAAGCGCGAGGAGGCCGATGCCCTCTTCGAGGAGACCCGCGCCAAGGCCGCTCAGGCCGCCGCGGACTTCGAGACCAACCTGGCCAAGCGCCGCGACCAGTCGGAGCGCGACCTCGCGTCCCGTCAGGCCAAGGCCGAGAAGCGTCTCGCCGAGATCGAGCACCGCGCCGAGCAGCTCCGCCTGGAGGCCGAGAAGCTCCGTACGGACGCCGAGCGCCGGGCCCGTCAGACGGTCGAGACCGCACAGCGCCAGTCCGAGGACATCGTGGCCGACGCGAACGCCAAGGCCGACCGGATCCGCAGCGAATCGGAGCGCGAGCTGGCGGCACTCACCAACCGCCGCGACTCG
Source organism: Streptomyces sp. NPDC006510 (assembly GCF_040611955.1). NCBI lineage: Bacteria > Bacillati > Actinomycetota > Actinomycetes > Kitasatosporales > Streptomycetaceae > Streptomyces > Streptomyces sp. NPDC006510. The sequence goes on from NZ_JBEXPH010000029.1 coordinate 7,039, forward strand.
ATCAACGCTCAGCTGACCAACGTCCGCGAGATGCTGGCCACGCTGACCGGTGCCGCGGTCGCCGCGGCCGGCACCCCCGCCGACGACGAGCCGGTCACCCGTGGTGTCCCGGCTCAGCAGGGCCGCTGACCCCGAGTACGTCAGCTGTACCCCTTGCGCGCCCGGTTCCGCCCTTGTGGTGGCGCCGGGCGCGCGGCCGTTCTAGCGTGAACGCATGATCGAGCTCGATGGTCTCACCAAGCGCTTTGGCAACAAGGTTGCCGTCGACCGGCTCTCCTGCCGGGTCAGACCCGGAATGGTGACGGGCTTTCTGGGGCCCAACGGGGCGGGCAAGTCCACGACGATGCGGATGATGCTCGATCTCGACAACCCGACCAGCGGTTCGGTGCGCATCGACGGCAAGCACTATCGCGATCTGGAAGAACCCCTCAAGTACATCGGGGCGCTGCTGGACGCCAAGTCGATGCACGGCGGACGCAGCGCGTACAACAATCTGCTCTGTCTCGCGCAGAGCAATCGCATCCCCGAGAGCCGGGTCGCGGAGGTGCTGGACACCGTCGGTCTGACCGCGGTGACGAAGAAGAAGTCGAAGGGGTTCTCCCTCGGCATGGGCCAGCGGCTCGGCATCGCGGCGGCGCTGCTCGGCGACCCGCAGGTGCTGCTCTTCGACGAACCGGTCAACGGTCTGGACCCCGAGGGCATCCACTGGATCCGCAATCTGATGAAGGCGCTCGCGGCGGAAGGCCGGACGATCTTCGTCTCCTCGCATCTGATGAGCGAAATGGCCCTCACCGCCGACCACTTGATCGTGATCGGCCAGGGCAGGCTGCTCGCCGACACATCGATGGCCGACTTCATCCATCAGAACTCCCGCAGCTATGTGCGGCTGCGCTCGCCGCAGCAGGAGCGGCTGCGTGACGTGCTGCACGAGGCGGGTCTGATCGTGGTCGAGACGGGGGGCGGCACGCTGGAGATCGACGGCGCCACGACCGAAGCACTGGGCGAGCTCGCCGCGCAGCACCAGATCGTGCTGCACGAGCTGAGTGCCCAACGGGCCTCCCTGGAGGAAGCGTTCATGCAGATGACGGCGGACTCGGTGGAGTACCACGCGCACTCCGACCACGCCGCGGCGCCACCGCCCACGGGCCCGCAGTGGGGCGATCAGTGGAACCAGCGGACCGGCGGCGGACCGGTCGGCCCCACCGACACCGGCCAGGGGGTGTGACGACGATGGCATCGGTACCCGCGGTCCTGACCTCCGAGTGGACCAAGATCCGTACGGTCTCCTCGACCGTCTGGACGCTGATCTCCGCGTTCGTCGTCACCGTCGCGATGAGCGCGGCGCTCTGCGCCCTGATGAACTCCCAGTTCGACGACCTCCCGGTGGCGGAGCGCGCCACCTTCGACCCGACCCTGATCAGCTTCTCCGGCATGGTCCTCGGCCAGCTGGCCATGGTCGTCTTCGGGGTGCTGGTGGTCGGTACGGAGTACAGCTCCGGCATGATCCGCACCTCGCTGGCGGCCGTGCCCCAGCGCGGTTCGTTCCTGTTCAGCAAGGTCGCGGTGGCCGGTGTGCTGGCCCTGGTGGTCGGCATCGCGACCAGCTTCGTCTCGTTCTTCCTCGGGCAGGCCCTGCTCGGCGACCACCGCACGGACATCGGCGCGGACAATGTCCTGCGCGCGGTCGTCGGCGGCGGCATCTACATGGGGCTGATCGGGATCTTCTCCATGGGTGTGGCGACGATGCTGCGCAGCTCCATGCTGTCGCTCGGCATTCTGATGCCGTTCTTCTTCCTGGTCTCCCAGATCCTGTCGGCGGTGCCGGGGGCGGAGCAGGTCGCCCGTTACTTCCCCGACCAGGCCGGGTCCAAGATCATGCAGGTGGTTCCCGACGCCATGAACAGCAATCCGGCTCCGTACGGGCCGTGGGGAGGGCTCGGGATTCTGGTCGCCTGGGTGGCGGCCGCGCTGCTCGGCGGCTACCTGGTACTCAAGAAGCGGGACGCGTGACCGCTCGCGGAGCGCGGGCGGAGGACCGGCGGGCGGTGCGTCCGACCTGCACGGAAGCCTTCCGTCCGGTCCGCCGCGACGCGGCGCGGATCCGCAACGGCTTGGCCGGAACCGTCAATGCCTGGATATCCTCCTAACTCTTACGGGGGCGTGCGGCCGCTCGGCCTGGGCCCCGACGACAGATGTGAGTCGATGGGGCTGGAGCATGATCGAGGCAGTCGGCCTGACCAAGCGCTACGGCGCGAAGACGGCCGTGTACAACCTTTCCTTCCAGGTGCGGCCGGGCGCCGTCACCGGATTCCTCGGTCCCAACGGGTCGGGCAAGTCCACCACCATGCGCATGATCCTGGGCCTGGATCAGCCGACCTCCGGCCATGTGACGATCGGTGGCCACCCCTTCCGCAGCCTGCCGAACGCCCCGCGCCAGGTCGGTGCGCTGCTGGACGCGAAGGCGGTGCACGGCGGGCGCAGCGCCCGTAACCACCTCCTCTCGCTGGCCCAGCTCGCCGGTATCCCGGCCGCCCGGGTCGACGAGGTGCTCGGAGTCGTCGGTCTCCAGGACGTCGCGCGGAAGCGGTCCAAGGGGTTCTCGCTCGGCATGGGCCAGCGGCTCGGCATCGCGGCGGCGCTGCTCGGCGACCCGCAGGTGCTGCTCTTCGACGAACCGGTCAACGGTCTGGACCCCGAGGGCATCCTCTGGGTCCGCAATCTGATGAAGATGCTGGCGTCCGAGGGGCGTACGGTCTTCGTCTCCAGCCATCTGATGAGCGAGATGGCGCTCACCGCCGACCATCTGATCGTGATCGGCCGGGGGCAGCTGCTCTCCGACATGAGCGTCAAGGACTTCATCTCGGCCAACTCGGCCGACTTCGCCCGGGTGCGGGTCGCGGACGGCGTCGCGGAGCAGCGCGAGAAGCTGACCGCCTCGCTCACCGAGGCGGGCGGACAGGTCATGTCCGAGCCGGACGGGGCCCTGCGGGTCACCGGGCTGCGGCTGCCGCGGATCAGCGATGTGGCGCACGAGGCGGACGTCCGGCTGTGGGAGCTCTCGCCGCACCAGGCCTCGCTGGAGGAGGCGTACATGCGGATGACCCAGGGCGCCGTGGACTATCGCTCGACGGCGGACCAGAAGGCGGGTCTGCAGCAGCCGGCGCCGCACGGGTACGCGCAGCCGGGGTACGGCGCGCCGCAGCCGCCGGCCCCGGAGCTGCCGCAGCAGAACTGGTACGCCCCGCCGCCGCCCGGACAGAACCCGTACGCGGGAGCCCCGGCCGAGCCCGCCGCCACCCCGGACCTGACCAAGCGCGACACCAGCGAGGACGCCCGATGACAACGCCGCCGACCCCGCAGGCGCCGTACCACCAGCAGGCCCCGGCCCCGCAGCAGAGCCCGCAGGCCGCACCGGCCGGTCTCTACGCCTCACCGATCCCGGTGCGCCGGGCCACCCTCGGCGACGCGATCGCCTCCGAATGGACCAAGATCCGCTCGGTGCGCTCCACGATGTGGACGCTCGGCGTGATGATCGTGCTGCTGCTCGGCATCGGGCTGCTGGCCGCGGTCACGGTCAACGCCGCCGATACCGATCTCGGCTCGACGCCGGTGCTCAGCCTCGGCTTCTTCGGGGTGCTGCTGGGCTCGATCTGTGTGATCACGCTCGGCGTGATGACCATCGCGTCGGAGTACGGCACGGGCATGATCCGTACGACGCTGACCGCCTGCCCCAGCCGTGCGCGGGTGCTGAGCGCGAAGGCGATCGTCTTCTTCCTGCTCACCTTCGTGATCACGACCGTGACGACCGCGCTGGTCGCGGTGTTGCAGACGGCGTTCATCGACAGCGCGGCGCCCAGTGGCGGCGACTGGCTGCGCGCGACGGTCGGTGTCGGCCTCTACACCGCGACGCTGGGCCTGCTCTCGCTCGCGGTCGGCGCTCTCATCCGGCACTCCGCCGGGGCGATCACGATCATGATCGGAGTGGTGCTGCTGCCGCTCGTGCTGGCCATGTTCATGTTCGCGGAGTCGCTCTCCGGCCTGCGGATGAAGCTCTTCGAGTACTCGATCCCCAGCCAGCTCAGCGCCTTCTACTCCACCTCGGTCGCCGATTCGGGACCGACCGGCTGGGACCCGCTGTGGATCATGCTCGGCGTCACGGCCGTGGCCATGCTCTGCGCGTTCGCCACCCTGGACCGCCGGGACGTCTGACCCGTCCCCGCCCGGAGGGGCTCAGTAGCGAGGCGCGTTCCTGGACCGCTGCACCTGTGTGGTGCGGCGGTCCTTCGCGTTCCAGCACGCCTTGTGCCAGTGCCTGCGGTCGTCGATCCCGCCGTACTCGGACCAGGCCACCAGATGCGGGACGCCGGACGGGATCTCCTGGTCGCAGCCGGGGCAGCGGTACCGCTTGCCCGCCGCGCTCGCGCCGCTCACCGGACGGACCGACCACTGCTCGCCCTGCCACTCCTCGGCACGCCCTCCACCGCCGTACCTGGCCCCCGGCTCCGCTGTGCTGTCGTGGGGACTCTCGCCGCCTCGGGGGCGGTTGCGGCGCGGGGACACGTGTACACCTCACAGGGTGGTCTGGGCAGTTCCCGTCCAGCGTAGGGCCATTTGGCCGACGCGGGCGTCCGGCGCCTCGCGGGGCGACGTACCGGGCGGGGTGAGTTACCGGAAAATCGCAACAACCTTGCCGGCGGACCGTGCCTTTGGCACGTGTCAGGCGTTGTTGCTCAATAGGGGAGAGCCGCGTCGGCCGCAAGGAGGCAATTGGCGATGCGTGTCGGAACGTTCGTACTGGCAGCCCAGTTTCCGGGGCAGGGGCCGGGGGAAGCGCTGCACCGCGCGATCCGGTCCACCGAGGTCGCGGAGGAATCCGGACTCGACTCGGTCTGGCTGGCAGAGCATCATTTCGTGCCGTACGGGGTCTGCCCGTCCGCCGTCACCCTGGCCGCGCTGCTGCTCGGCCGCACCCGCAGAATCCGGGTGGGCACGGCGGTGAGCGTGCTGCCGACCCAGCATCCGGTGGCGCTCGGCGAACAGGCCGCGCTGCTCCATCTCACCAGCGGCGGCCGATTCACCCTCGGCGTCGGCCGGGGCGGCCCCTGGGTGGATCTGGAGGTGTTCGGCGGGGGCCTGGAGGCGTACGAGAAGGGCTTCCCGGAGTCCCTGGAGCTGCTGCTCGACTGGCTGGGCGAGCCGCGGGTGGCCGGGCGCGGGGAGCGGTACGGCTTCCGCGAGGTCGCCGTGGTCCCCCGGGCCGACGAACTGCTCGCCGGGGACGGCGGCGAAAACCCCGGCGGCCCCGAGGTGGTCGTCGCGTGCACCTCTCCGAAGACGGTGAAGCTCGCCGCGGAGAAAGGCCTGCCGATGCTGCTCGGGATGCACTGCGGGGACCAGGAGAAGGCCGACATGGTCGCCCTGTGGCGCTCCACCGCGCTCGCCGCGGGTCGCTCGCCCGAGAGCGTCCGTGAGGCCGGGCACGTGTCCGCGGGGGTGGCCCAGATCGCCGACCGTCCCGAGGAGGCGGTGGAGATGCTCGTGAAGGCGATGCCGGGCTGGCTGCGCCAGGGACTGGACGCCCATGTGACGGTCGACGGCCGGCACCGGGTGATGCGCGATCCGGTCGCGTACACGGAGCTGCTGTGCGGCCTTCATCCGGTGGGCCCGCCCCGGCTCGCCGCCGACCGGCTCGCCGCCACCGCCGAGCGGACAGGCATCACCCGCTTCGCGCTCCTGGTGGAGGGATCGGGAGATCTGGCGGCCACGGAGGAGAACGTAGCGCTGCTGGGCACCGAAGTGCTCCCGCTGCTCACATGACGAGTCGTAAGAGGTACGGGCGCTGCCGCCCCGGAGCCAGGTGCACCGATGGGCGGCCCGGAACGGCAGCAGAGGCGTTCAGGGCCTGTCCGGCCGTTCAGGGCCGGACAGGGCCTAGCAGTCCCGTAGTTCGGGCGACTGGTTGAGCAACTGGCCCCGCACCGAGGTGAATCGGGCCAGACGCTCGTCGACCGAGGAGTCCAGCGGGAACACTGCGACGCGGTGGCAGTTCTGGAATGCCAGGCGCACCCCGAAGTGCCGCTGCAGCGCGCCGCGTATCGCATCACTCGCGAGCGCGCGCAGCAACTGACCACGTGCCTGTTCGTTGGGCGGCGGCGTCTGGTTGTCGGCGAACTCCCCGCCGTCGACCTTCAGTTGAGCCACCAACGAGCTGATCATCTCCCATGCGTAGGGCAGGGAGGTCCGGACGCAGTCGACGAAGTCGGCTTCGTCGACCTCGCCTCGCTCGGCCTGTTCCAACAGCGCCGGTGAGACGTCGAGCGACATGGGTTCTCCTCTCGCGACCCCGACGCCGGGCCGGGGCCTTACGGGCTGGGAAGGAGGACGGCGACGCAGCGTACACGGACGACGACCTCCTGCTTCCACGGTAAGGGTGCAGTCCTGGCCGCACCAGGAGATTGGGAACACAACCGGCCAATAACGAAGGGGCGCAAAGAGGGGCAAGCCCGAAAGGCACCCCTCGGACGCAAGCAGGGTGACGGGTGTGACAGGGGGAGAATCGCGTGGAGCACCCCTCGTCGAGTAGCGTTGCCGACCATGCGTCTCGTCATCGCCCGCTGCTCCGTGGACTACGCCGGCCGGCTCACGGCCCACCTGCCCTCCGCTCCCCGTCTGATCCTGGTGAAGGCGGACGGGAGCGTGTCGATCCACGCCGACGACAGGGCGTACAAACCCCTCAACTGGATGTCACCGCCGTGCACTCTGAAGGAGGGCACCGACGACACCGCGGGCATCTGGACCGTGGTGAACAAAGCGGGCGAGAAACTGATCATCACGATGGAGGAAGTCCTCCATGACTCGTCCCATGAGCTGGGTGTCGACCCGGGTCTCATCAAGGACGGCGTGGAAGCGCATCTGCAGGAACTGCTCGCCGACCGGATCGAGACGCTCGGCGAGGGCTACACCCTGATCCGCCGTGAGTACTTCACCGCCATCGGGCCGGTCGACATCCTGTGCCGGGACGCCGACGGCCGGACCGTCGCCGTGGAGCTGAAGCGGCGCGGCGACATCGACGGTGTGGAGCAGCTGACCCGCTATCTGGAGCTGCTCAACCGCGATCCGCACCTCGCTCCGGTGAAGGGCATCTTCGCGGCCCAGGAGATCAAGCCGCAGGCGCGGGTGCTGGCGACGGACCGCGGGATCGGCTGTGTCGTTCTCGACTACGACGCGCTGCGCGGCATCGAGGACGACAAGCTGCGGCTGTTCTGACCCTTCCCGCTCCCCCGCCCCCGGTCCCCGAACGCCGGACGTGTGTGTCACGTCCGGCGTTTCGTCGGTTCCGGGGCGGCTCAGGCCACCGTCGGGCTGCTGTCCGCACTCACCGCCGCCGATGAGGACGAGGAGGGCCCGCTCGCCGAGTCGGAGGTGTCGGGCGAGGACGGCTCGGGCTCGGTGGCCGTGTCCGTCGGGGTCGGGGATCCGGTGTCCGTCGGACTCGCGGTCGGGCTGGGCGACTTCGTCGGTGTGGACGACTTCGTGGGGCTGGTCGATTTGGTCGGCCGGTGCGACGACGGCTTGCCGCTGGACGGCGTGTCCGACGACGGAGTGTCGCTCGGTCCCGTGGGGTCCGTGGACGGCGTACCGCTGCTGCTCGGCGTGGGCTCGCCGCCGGACGGTCCGGGCGTCGCCGCGCTGCCGCTGGATGAGGCGGAGCCGGGCGTCGAGCCGTCCGCCGGGCTGTCGGCCGGGACTTCGTCCTCGCCGTCGTCCTGGCTCCGCGACTGCTCGGTCGTGACGTCCTGGTTCCCCTGGACGTCGTCGTCGCCGGAGGTCAGCCCCAGCGCGACGACGGTGCCGAGCACCCCGGTCAGGAGTACGCCCGCGGCCGTGGCGACCAGATTGCGCCGGGCCCCGGCGAACACCGCGAACCGGCCTCCCCGCGCTCCCCCGGCGGCCTTGGCGGCGCTCTGCCGCGAAATCACCGTGGGGGCGGCCTGGTACGGCCCCGACAGCGTCTGCGTCACGGACGGCGTCGCACGGGTGGGTGCCGACGGCGGCTCCTCGGTCCGCGGGACGGGCAGCTCGTCTCCCGGCGGGGTGAGGACGACGGGCAGCGGGCCGCCGGAACGGTCCGCGACCAGGGCGAGCGCGCGCCGTCCGGCCACCGCGCCGGACTTGTCGGCGAGCACACCGCGCATGCTGATCGAGGTCTCCAGCTCGGCCCTGGCCCGGTCCGGATTTCCGGCCAGGAGCGCGAGGACGCCCAACTCATGGTGGAAGTACGCCTCTTCGGCGACCTCCCCGGCAATCCTGGCCGCCTCCTGGCCGATCCGCAGCGCCCGCTCCCAGGCCCCCCAGTTCAGGCCCGCCGCGAAGGCCGGCGAGGCGCTGCGGGCCAGCAGCACGGCGACGCTGGTCTGCCCCGCCCCGTCGCCGGGCACCAGCTGCGCCATCGCCGCGACGACGGCGTCGCCCTCGGCCGTCACCCGCTCGGGGGTGACCGAGGGGTGACCGGCCCACCAGGCGTAGTGCTGGGCCGCGGTCCGCGCCCGGTCGGTGGCGTCCTCGCCGTATCCGGCGGCCTCCAGCTGGGTGACGACTCCGGCGGCGAGCCGGTAGCGGGGACCGGCCGGGGAGAGCAGCCCGCAGCCGGCCAGTTCACCGAGCGCGGCGTCCGCGTGGGTGTCCCCGATGAGCGCCGGCAGATGCGCCTGGTGCGGCACCTCGCCGCCGAGGGCCACCGCGAAGCGCAGGGTGTCGCGGGCGGGCCCGCTCAGCCGTGAGGCGAGCAGTGCGGCGGGGGCCGCGCCCTCCCCGAGGCTGGGCAGCGGGATGTGGACACCGTCGACGGCCTGGTCGTGCCCGAAGGGGACGTCCGCGGGCAGGCCGTCGCGGCCGCCGTACTCGCCGTAGGCATCGGGGTCGGTGCGCAGCAGGTCGCGCTGGCGCAGCAGGGCGCCCGCCTGGACGAAGCGCAGCGGCAGCCCCTCGGACTCGAACCAGAGGTCTCCCGCCCAGTTCGCCTCCTCGTCGGTGAGCGGACGCTCGACGGCCTGCTCCAGCAGGTCGACCGCGGCGCTGCGGCCGAGGCCCGCGAGGAAGACCTCTTCGAGGTGCGAGTCCGTGGTGGGCGCGGCGACTTCCGGAACCGTCGCGAACAGGAAGGCGCACTCCGGTGTCGCGTCGAGCAGCTCCTCCAGTGGGGCCCCGCCGAACTCCAGGTCGTCGAGCAGGACGACAGCCCCGATGCTGCGGACCTTTTCGAGCAGTCCGGCGCGGTCGGGGCGGTGCAGCGGTGCGTCGTGGACGGCCTCGAAGAGCCCGTACAGCAGGTCGGTGGCGGTCCGCTTGTAGCCGCTGAGCCGTACGACTCCGTCCGGTGCGAGGTCCGCGCAGTCGGCCGCGACGGCGTCCAGCAGTGCCGTACGGCCGGATCCGGCCGGTCCCGTGAGCCGCACCGAGCGGCCCTGGGCCAGCAGGCGCACCAGTCGTTCGCGCTCCTGCGCACGCTCCAGGAGCGGCAGTTGGGGAGCGGGCGGGCCCGGCGGTACGGGCGGCGCGGTGGCGCGTTCGCGGTCGGCGCGTCCGGCGGCGGTGCGCCGGGTGGGAGGGCCGGGCTGCTCCCCCGGCGGGCAGAGCTCGACCTCGCTGCCGTCGACCGGGTTGACGGTGAGGAGGTAGTCGCCCGATATGAGCCGGACGACCCGCGCCTGCGGCGGCGTCGGCTGACCGGGGTCCGGGGTCAGCTGGTCACGGGCCGGCCGCCTGCGGCCGGGCCCCTCACCGAAGCTGTCGTTGTCCCGGCCGTACTCTTCCGGTCCCCGGTGTGTCGGGTCCATCGCCAAAGCCCCCAGACGCGTCGCGCACGATTGCCCCTCCGGCCTCGCACGCCCCGCTGTCGCTTCCGGTCCGGTGTCCGCCCGGTGGGTTCGTCAATCGGCGGACGGGCCGAACCCTAGACCGTCGCACGGTGTCCCCGCACAGTCGGGGGGTCACGCCGTCCGAAGCGCACGCTCTCGTGCGGATTGTGTGCTTTCGGCCGCGGCGCACGACCGGCGGCCGTTCACCGGACCGGGCGCTCCGGCCGGTCGGAGGCTCGCTACACGCGTGGCAGCGAGTCCGCGGCGATTCCGCCCTCGATGGCCAGGATGCGGTGCAGCCGGGTCGCCACCAGCAGGCGCTGCATCTGCGGCGGCACGCCGCGGAGCACCAGTCGCCGCCCGGCCCGCCCGGCCCGGCGGTGTGCGCCCATGATGACGCCGAGTCCGGTGGCGTCCCAGGAATCCAGCTCGGTCAGGTCGAGCACCAGGTCGCCGACGCCGTCGTCGAGGGCCGAGTGCAGGGCCGTACGGGCGTCCGCCGCGCTTCGGACGTCGAGGCGGCCCCCGACGACCAGCTCGGCGTGGTCGCCCCTGATGTGCATATGCGCTCCCCTGAAATGCTCCGTAGCAAGGTTCGTCTGTCTGTTCTGTCTCTGCCACAACTGACTGCGGCAGCGACAGGGAAGTTGCCGTCTGTAAGCGAACCGATACCGAATTCACTCCGCGGAGTGACTGAGGCGCGGCGGGGCCCGCTCGGATCCACTGGCTCCGGGAGACTCCCCCCGGACCTCCGGGCCTGACCGACGGCAGATCAGGCGACCGGAGGACCGAAAACGATCAGTACGTGTAGAAGCCCTGCCCGCTCTTGCGGCCGATGTCACCTGCGTCCACCATCCGGCGCATCAGCTCCGGCGCGGCGAACTTCTCGTCCTGCGACTCGGTGTAGATGTTGCTCGTGGCGTGCAGCAGGATGTCGACGCCGGTCAGGTCCGCCGTGGCGAGCGGGCCCATGGCGTGGCCGAAGCCCAGCTTGCAGGCGATGTCGATGTCCTCGGCCGAGGCGACGCCCGACTCGTACAGCTTGGCGGCCTCGACGACGAGCGCCGAGATCAGCCGGGTGGTGACGAAGCCGGCCACGTCGCGGTTGACGACGATGCAGGTCTTGCCGACGGACTCGGCGAACTCCCGTGCGGTGGCGAGGGTTTCGTCGCTGGTCTTGTAGCCGCGGACGAGTTCGCAGAGCTGCATCATCGGGACCGGCGAGAAGAAGTGCACACCGACGACGCGCTCGGGGCGCTCCGTCACGGCCGCGATCTTGGTGATCGGGATGGCGGAGGTGTTGGAGGCGAGGACGGTGTCGTCCCGGACGATCTTGTCGAGGGCCCGGAAGATCTCGTGCTTGACCTCCAGCTTCTCGAAGACGGCCTCGACGACGACATCCGCGTCGGCGACCGCGTCGAGGTCGGTGGTGGTCGTGATGCGGGCGAGCGCGGCCTCGGCGTCGGCCGCCTCCAGCTTGCCCTTGGAGACGAACTTGTCGTACGAGGCCTTGATGCCGTCACGTCCACGGGCCAGGGCCTCGTCGGTGACGTCGCGCAGCACCACGTCCCAGCCCGCCTGGGCGGAGACCTGCGCGATGCCGGATCCCATGAGTCCGGCTCCGATGACGGCGAGCTTCCTGGCCACGTCTGCACCCCTTGGTTTCTGTTCGCCTCTGCAGCTGGTCCCTGCACGGCCGGTCTCAACGGTTGTTCATATGCTCTCCGGCGGAGATTAGTACCCGTGAGGGGCGCTGGGGCCGTGAAGAGATGCGCGTCACGTCTCACATGACGGACATCACACCGGCACACCTCATTCGGCGGCGCGTCGGGCGTAGTTGAGGACCTTTTCGCCGAGGAGGTCCTCGATCTCGTCGAGCAGGACGAGCGCGTCGCGCGAAACGTCGACCGCCTTGCGTCCGGCCAGCATCTCCCGGCTGACGCAGTCCACGAGGGCCCCCTCGATCCAGGCGAGCTGACCACCCACCAGACCCGGCAGCGGATCGTCCGCCGCAGCGCCCGTCTCCTCGCGGAGGGTCGTGACGACGGCGTCCAGGACCTCCCGCTGGAGGCGGCCGAGACGGGCCTGGAGCGTGGGCGCCTCCTCGACGACCCGCATGAAGTCGGCGAAGCCGTCCATCAGTCCGATCTCCGGCGACACCGCGACGACCAGGGCCCGCAGCTCCCGCAGCACCGCCTCGGCCGCCGACTCGCCCTTGTCGCGGGCGCGGACGAAACGGGCCACCCGCTGGGTGACACCGGTCATCCGGTCCAGGAAGAGGTCCTCCTTGGCGGGGAAGTAGTTGTAGACGGTGTTGACGGAGACGTCCGCCAGCTCGGCGATCTCGGCGACGGTCACCGTGACGAAACCGCGCTCCAGGAACAGCCCGGTCGCGAGGTCCGAGATGTGCTGCCTGGCCTGGCGCTTCTTGCGTTCCCTGAGTCCCTCAGCCATCCGTCCATCGTAGGGCCGGTGGGTGAGCCGATGAAAAATTGGAGTCATTGCATTTTTTAAGCGACTCTGTTTTTGTGGTCGCTATGCCAATCATCAGTACGGCCGGGCTCGCCCGGACCTTCGACAGCGGGCACGGGCCGGTCCACGCCGTCCGGTCCGTCGATCTGACGGTCGCCGAGGGCGAGATCGTCGGCCTGCTCGGCCCCAACGGGGCGGGCAAGACCACCACTTTGCGGATGCTGACCACGCTGCTCGCCCCCACCGGCGGCGCGGCAACCGTCGCCGGGCACGACCTGGCCGACGACCCCGCCGAGGTCCGTGCGAAGTGCGGATACGTCGCCCAGTCCGGCGGCGTCGACCCGCATCTGACCGTGCGGGAGGAGCTGGTCACCCAGGGGCGGCTGTACCGGCTGAGCAGGGCGGACGCGAGCGCGCGGGCGGCGGAACTGGCCCGCGGGCTCGGCCTCGACGATCTGCTCGACCGGAAGGCGGTCACGCTCTCGGGCGGTCAGCGCCGCCGTCTGGACATCGCGATGGGCATCGTCCACCGCCCGCCCGTCCTCTTCCTCGACGAGCCCACCACCGGCCTCGACCCGGGCAGCCGCACCGGCCTGTGGGAGCTGGTGCGCGGGCTGCGCGACGACTTCGGCACCACGGTCGTCCTCACCACCCACTACCTCGACGAGGCGGACGCGCTCGCCGACCGGCTGATCGTGATCGACCGGGGCGTGGTCGTGGCCGAGGGCACCCCGGCCGCACTGAGGGCCGAGTACGCCGGCTCCCCCGCCGCCTCGCTCCAGGACACCTTCCTCGCGATCACCGGCCGCGCCGCCGCGCCCGCCGCTGCCGCACCCCTCTCCGTACAAGGGCTCTGATGCTGCTTCACGACACCGCGCTCGTCTTCGGACGGTACGCCCGCCAGACCCTGCGCTCCCGCTTCCAGATGCTCTTCGGCGTACTGATGCCGCTGCTGTATCTGCTCTTCTTCGGCCCACTCCTCGACGGTCTGCCGCTCGGCTCGTCCGGCGACTCCTGGCAGGTCCTGATCCCCGGACTGCTGCTTCAACTTGCCCTGTTCGGCGCCTCGTTCGCCGGATTCTCGATCATCGTCGAGAAGTCCACGGGAGTGCTGGAGCGGATGCGGGTGACACCGGTCAGCAGACTGGCGCTGCTGCTCGGCCGGGTGCTGCGCGACGCCCTGCTCTTCATGCTCCAGGCGGTGCTGCTGGTGCTGGCCGCCCTGGTCATGGGCCTGCGCGCGCCGCTGCCCGGGGTGCTGATCGGCTTCGCGTTCGTCGGTCTGCTCACGGTCGCGCTGGCGTCGCTGTCCTACGCGCTGGCCATGAAGGTCGCGACGCCGCAGGAGTTCGGACCCGTCATCAACGCGGTGACCATGCCGGCGATGCTGCTCTCCGGTCTGATGCTGCCGATGACACTGGGACCGGCGTGGCTGGACATCACGTCGCGCTTCACACCACTGCGCTATCTCGTGGACGCGGTGCGGGACGCGTACGTGGGCTCGTACGCCACCTCGCACATGCTGTACGGGGCAGTGGTGGCGGTCGCCTTCGCGGTCGCGGCCGTGGCGGTGGGCGCCCGGGTGTTTCGTCGAGTGGGGCACTAGCCTTGCAGCATGGTCAATCTGACACGTATCTACACGCGCACCGGCGATCAGGGCACCACCGCCCTCGGCGACATGAGCCGGACCGCCAAGACCGATCTGCGGATCTCCGCGTACGCGGACACCAATGAGGCCAACGCCGTCATCGGTACCGCGATCGCGCTCGGCCAGCTCCCCGAGGACGTCGTGAAGGTCCTCGTCCGTGTGCAGAACGACCTGTTCGACGTGGGCGCGGATCTCTCGACCCCGGTCGTCAAGGACCCGGCGCTTCTAAAGAAAATGGCCCCGCCGCTGCGGGTGGAGCAGAGCTACGTCGACAAGCTGGAGGCGGACTGCGACCACTTCCTGGAGCAGCTGGAGAAGCTGCGCAGCTTCATCCTGCCGGGCGGCACGCCCGGGGCGGCGCTGCTGCACCAGGCGTGCACGGTGGTCCGGCGCGCGGAGCGGTCCACCTGGGCGGCGCTGGAGGTGCACGGCGACGTGATGAACGCGCTGACCGCCACGTATCTCAACCGGCTCTCCGACCTGCTGTTCATCCTCGCGCGGACGGCGAACAAGGAGGTCGGCGACGTGCTGTGGGTGCCGGGCGGCGAGCGGTAACCACCGCGTACGAAGACGCCGGACGGGTGCGGGCCGCTGCCCGTCCGGCCGCTCAGCGCCCGGCCGGCTCGCGTTTCGGGAACAGCGTGTAGCTCCCCGCGATGACCACGTTGAGCCCGATCACGAACAGCATCTTCTGCTGCCACGCCTGGAGCGACGACACATCGCCGTCCCCGCCCACGTACCAAACGGCCGCCTGGAGCAGCGCCAGCGCGGTCACCGCCGCGACCGTCCAGCGCCCGGCGACCTTCCACTCGTGCACCGCGCGCGCCAGGCCGTACTTCGGCGGCCGCACCGGCGGCGGCCCGCCCGCGAAGCGGTGGGCGACCCGGGCGTCGACCCAGCGGATCGTGGAGTGGCCGAGCCCCACCGTGAAGCCGATGTAGACCGCGGCGAGCCCGTGCTTCCAGTCGGGCTGCGCCCCGTTCTTCAGGTCGATGGCCGTCACCACCAGCAGCACGACCTCCAGCAGCGGCTCGCACAGCAGCACGGCCGCGCCCAGCCTCGGCTTCTTCGCCGGGTACCGCAGCGCGAGCCCCGCGGCCAGCAGCACCCAGAAGGCGACTTCACAGAGCACGATCAGCGTGACGATCACAGCACTTCTCCTTCCCGTCGCCTCCAGCCTCCCGGCCGCGACGCCCGGAAACGTCGTCGGCAGTGACGAACCGTGACTGCATACTTCGATGTACTCGTGCCTCGCCCCCGGTAAGGAGGTCCGGCCGCGGGCCGCCGTGTTGGATAGGAGGGTGATCTCCCTCGCCCGGCCGCACCGCCACGACGTGCTCCTGGCCGCCCTCGGTCTCTTCGGCGGCCTCGTCCTGTGGGCGCTCGGCCTGTACATCCAGGGCGAACGGACCTTCGTCGCCCCATGGGTCTCCCTGCTGCCGCTCGCCGTCGTCTCGGGGCTCGAACTGGTACGCAGGACCGCCCCGCAGACGGCCCTGGTCATCGGAACCCTCGCGCTGGTCGCGGACCAGTTCACGGTCGGGAACCTCGCGACGGTCCTGATGTTCACGGATCTCATGTACGCGGCCGTGCTGTACGGGACACCGTCCGCCGCCCGCCGCATCCCGGTGACCACGTTCCTGATCACGGTCGGGATCACCATCGGATTCCTGGCCTGGTTCCGCAACCCGCAAGCACTGCTGATCGGCCTCGTCACCGCCATGGTGTCGTTCCTGCCCGCCATCACCGGGGTCAGCGTCCGCAACCACCGGGACGCCGCCGAGGCCGCCCGGCTGCGCGCCGACCAGACCGCGCTGCTGGCCGAGATGGACCGGACCCAGGCGGTGACCGCCGAGCGCACCCGGATGGCCCGCGAGCTGCACGACATGGTGGCCAACCACCTCTCGGCGATCGCCATCCACTCCACCGCCGCGCTCTCCATCGACGACCCGGACACCTCCCGCGACGCGCTCGGGGTGATCCGGGAGAACAGCGTCGACGGCCTCGCCGAGATGCGCCGGCTGATCGGGCTGCTGCGCACCGGCGGCGGCGCCCTGGAACCGGCCGCGTCCCCCACCCTCGCCTCGCTGGACGCACTGGTCGAGCAGACCCGTACGAGCGCCGCGCCGAGCGGCCTGAGCTGCGCGTTCGAGGACACCCGGGGCGAACGCGGCCCGCTTGCCGCGCCGGTCGAGCTGGCCGCGTACCGGATCGTCCAGGAGTCCCTGACGAACGCGCTCAAGCATGCCGCGCCCGGTCCGGTCACGGTGCGGCTCGGGCAGTCCGGGCAGCTGCTCACGGTGGAGGTCAGCAGTGTGCTCGGGGACCGCCCCGTGCCGCGCGCCCCCGGTTCGGGGGCCGGTCTGGTGGGGATGCGGGAGCGGGTGGCGCTGCTGGGCGGCACGATCGAGGCCGGTCCGTCGAGCGCCGCCGGCGGTACGAAGATCTGGCGGGTACGGGCCGAACTGCCCGTGGAGGAAGGGGCGTCGAGGACATGACGATCCGGGTTGTGGTCGCCGAGGACCAGTCGGCCGTCCGGGCGGGGCTGGTGCTCATTCTGCGCAGCGCCCCCGACATCGAGGTCGTGGGCGAGGCCGGGGACGGCGAGGAGGCGGTGCGGCTGGCCCGGGAACTCGGGCCGGATCTGGTGCTGATGGATATTCAGATGCCGCGGCTGGACGGGGTGTCGGCGACCGCGCAGGTGGTGGCCGAACGGCTCGCGGACGTACTGGTGCTGACCACGTTCGATCTGGACGAGTACGTCTTCGGGGCGCTGCGGGCGGGGGCCGCGGGCTTCCTGCTGAAGAACACCGACGCGCGCGATCTGCTCGAAGCTGTACGCACGGTGGCCCGGGGTGAGGGGCTGATCGCCCCGGCGGTGACGCGCCGTCTGATCGCCGAGTTCGCCGGAACCACTCCCGTACGGCCGGCGAACGCGCCCGACTCCTCGGTGCTCGACGCGCTCACCCGGCGGGAGCGGGAGGTGCTGGGCTGCCTCGGCGAGGGGTTGTCGAACGCCGAGATCGCGCTCCGGCTCTCCATGGCGGAGGCGACGGTGAAGACCCATGTGAGCAGATTGCTGGGCAAGCTGGGGCTGCGCAGCCGGGTCCAGGCGGCCGTACTCGCACAGGAATTGGGCGTCTGAGGTTTAGGGCCTGTCCGGCGGATCAGGCCCTAGTCACGAACTTTGGTCCAGACCTCTTGACGATTGGTCCAGACCTTCCTAATCTCACCGAGCACACTGCGGTGAGCACGCCATGACAAGGCGGGCTCAGGGCGGCGCAGGGTTTGCAGTCCACGGACCACCCCCGTTTGTCCGGACCTCACCCGAGGAGCACCGTTGAGCACTGAAACCCCCCTACGCCGGACCCGATTCAGACTCGGGTCCGGAAGAGCCACCAGATCCAGAGCGGTCGCGGGCCTCACCGCGCTGCTGCTTCCCCTCGCCGCGATGGTCGGCCTGGCCTCCCCCGCCGAGGCCGCCACCTCGGCGACCGCCTCCTTCGTCAAGAAGTCCGACTGGGGCAGCGGCTTCGAGGGCCAGTGGACGGTGAAGAACACCGGCACCACCGCCCTGTCCTCCTGGACCATCGAGTGGGACTTCCCCTCCGGCACCGCGGTCGGCTCCGCCTGGGACGCCACCGTCACCAGCTCCGGAACCCACTGGACCGCCAAGAACCTCGGCTGGAACGGCTCGGTCGCCCCCGGCGCCTCCGTCAGCTTCGGCTTCAACGGCACCGGCCCCGGCGCCCCCACCGGCTGCAAGCTGAACGGCGCCTCCTGCGACGGCGGCAGCGTCCCCGGCAACAACGCCCCCTCGGCACCGGGCACCCCCACCGCGAGCGGCGTCACCGACACCTCCGCCAAGCTGAGCTGGACCGCGGCAACCGACGACAACGGCATCAAGAACTACGACGTGCTGCGGGACGGCGCGGTCGTCTCGACGGTCACCGGTACGACGTACACCGACTCCGGCCTCAAGGCCGGCACCGACTACTCGTACACCGTGCAGGCCCGTGACACCGCCGGCCAGACCGGCCCGGTCAGCGGCGCGGTCAAGGTCCGCACCACCGGCGGTGGCGGCAACCCCGACCCCGGCGGCAAGGTCAACCTCGGTTACTTCACCGACTGGGGCGTCTACGGCCGGAATTACCACGTCAAGAACCTGGACACCTCGGGTTCCGCCGCGAAGATCACGCACATCAACTACGCCTTCGGCAACGTCCAGGGCGGCAAGTGCACGATCGGTGACTCCTACGCCGACTACGACATGGCGTACACCGCCGACAAGTCCGTCGACGGCGTCGCCGACACCTGGGACCAGCCACTGCGCGGCAGCTTCAACCAGCTGCGCAAGCTCAAGGCGAAGTACCCGCACATCAAGGTCCTGTGGTCCTTCGGCGGCTGGACCTGGTCCGGTGGCTTCGGTGAGGCCGCGAAGAACCCGGCCGCGTTCGCCGACTCCTGCTACAAGCTGGTGGAGGACCCCCGTTGGGCCGATGTCTTCGACGGCATCGACATCGACTGGGAGTACCCCAACGCCTGCGGGCTGACCTGCGACACCAGCGGCCCGGCCGCGCTGAAGGGCCTCACCACGGCGCTGCGCTCGAAGTTCGGCAGCAACAACCTGGTGACCGCCGCCATCACCGCCGACGGCTCCGACGGCGGCAAGATCGACGCCGCCGACTACGCCGGCGCCGCCCAGTCCCTGGACTGGTACAACGTGATGACGTACGACTTCTTCGGCGCCTGGGCAGCCAAGGGCCCGACCGCCCCGCACTCCCCGCTCACCTCGTACGACGGCATCCCGCAGGCCGGCTTCAACTCCGCCGACGCCATCGCCAAGCTGAAGGCCCAGGGCGTCCCCGCCTCCAAGCTCCTGCTCGGCATCGGCTTCTACGGCCGCGGTTGGACCGGTGTCACCCAGGACGCACCCGGCGGCACCGCCACCGGCGCCGCCCCCGGCACGTACGAGGCCGGCATCGAGGACTACAAGGTCCTCAAGACCAGCTGCCCGGCCACCGGCACCGTCGCCGGCACCGCGTACGCCAAATGCGGCACCAACTGGTGGAGCTACGACACCCCCGCCACCATCACGTCCAAGATGAGCTGGGCGAAGAGCCAGGGCCTGGGAGGCGCGTTCTTCTGGGAGTTCAGCGGCGACACCGCCAACGGTGAACTCGTCGGCGCCATCAGCAGCGGCCTGAAGTAACCCCCACGGTCTGGAGCAACCCCCCACCAGCACCGAGCAACACCCCGAAAACAACCGGGGAGACGGGTCCGCCCCCCGTCTCCCCGGTTCTTTTCTCAGACGCTAAGCCACATTGACCCGCTGGCCGGGCGGCGCCGCCTCCAGCCAGGCCAGGAATCCGGTCAGCGCGTCCTCGCTCATGGCCAGCTCCAGGCGGGTCTCCCGGTGGAGACAGCCGAGCACCACGGCGTCGGACAGGAGCGCCAGCTCCTCCTCGCCCTCGGGCAGCCGCCGGGCGACCACCTCGATCGCGGAACGCTCCAGGACCCGGCGCGGGCGAGGCGCGTACGAGAAGACCCGGAACCAGTCGATCCGGTCCTCGCTGTACCGGGCGACCCCGTACACCCAGCCCTTGCCGGAGATATCGGGCTCCTCCGGCACGTTCCATCGCAGGCTGCAGTCGAAGGTCCCGCCGGAACGCTGAATCAGCCGCCGGCGCAGACCGAAGACGAAGAGTCCAATCAAAACCAGTGCGACGACCAGCCCGCCCACCCACAGCGCGAGGAACATCTCCACCGACCTCCTCGCGTCGTCGAGTAACGGATACCGCCAGAACTACAACCGCACCTGCATCGCCTCAGCCGCGGCACGGTCTGGAGTGGTCTCCAGCTCGGGCCGCGGCTGAGGGTAAAGCTATGTTGTCGCGGTGCGCTAGCGCACCGCCACCGCACGCAGTCGAACTTCGGCGCGCCGCTCGGAAGCAGCGTCCGTGTCCGACTTCGCGCGCTCCAGCGCACGCTCGGCGCGCTGGACATCGATCTCGTCCGCCAGCTCCGCGATCTCCGCGAGCAGCGAGAGCTTGTCGTCCGCGAACGAGATGAAACCGCCGTGCACAGCGGCGACCACGGTGCCGCCATCGCTCGTACGGATCGTCACCGGGCCCGATTCCAGCACACCCAGAAGCGGCTGGTGACCGGGCATGACGCCGATGTCGCCGGACGTGGTGCGCGCGACGACCAGGGTGGCCTCGCCGGACCAGACACTGCGGTCCGCGGCGACCAGCTCGACGTGCAGCTCAGCAGCCAAGGGTGGCTCCTCGGGTCACCACCCGGCCGTTCGAGCCGGGTGTTGGGTCAATTCTAAGGGGCGTGGTGAGGGGGACGGGACACGCCCGCCCCCCTCGGTGAGCCATGGGCTCAGGAGACGCCGAGCTCCTTGGCGTTGGCCTTGAGGTCCTCGATGCCACCGCACATGAAGAACGCCTGCTCGGGGAAGTGGTCGTACTCCCCGTCGCAGATCGCGTTGAACGCGGCGATCGACTCGTCGAGCGGCACGTCCGAACCGTCCACGCCGGTGAACTGCTTGGCGACGTGGGTGTTCTGCGACAGGAAGCGCTCGACACGACGGGCACGGTGGACAACGAGCTTGTCCTCCTCGCCCAGCTCGTCGATACCGAGGATCGCGATGATGTCCTGGAGGTCCTTGTACTTCTGGAGGATCCCCTTGACGCGCATGGCGGCCGAGTAGTGGTCCTCCGCGATGTAACGCGGGTCCAGGATCCGGGACGTGGAGTCCAGCGGGTCCACGGCCGGGTAGATGCCCTTCTCGGAGATCGGACGGGAGAGAACCGTCGTCGCGTCGAGGTGGGCGAAGGTGGTGGCCGGAGCCGGGTCGGTCAGGTCGTCCGCGGGGACGTAGATCGCCTGCATCGAGGTGATCGAGTGACCACGGGTCGACGTGATGCGCTCCTGCAGCAGACCCATCTCGTCGGCCAGGTTCGGCTGGTAACCCACCGCGGACGGCATACGGCCGAGCAGGGTGGACACCTCGGAGCCGGCCTGGGTGTACCGGAAGATGTTGTCGATGAAGAAGAGCACGTCCTGCTTCTGCACATCGCGGAAGTACTCCGCCATGGTCAGACCGGCCAGCGCGACGCGAAGACGCGTGCCCGGCGGCTCGTCCATCTGACCGAAGACAAGCGCCGTCTTGTCGATGACGCCCGAGTCGGCCATTTCCTCGATGAGGTCGTTGCCCTCACGGGTGCGCTCGCCGACACCGGCGAACACCGACACACCGTCGTGGTTGTTGGCCACGCGGTAGATCATTTCCTGGATCAGAACGGTCTTGCCGACACCGGCACCACCGAACAGACCGATCTTTCCACCCTTGACGTACGGGGTGAGAAGGTCGATGACCTTGACGCCGGTCTCGAACATCTCGGTCTTGGACTCGAGCTGGTCGAAGTTGGGCGCCTTGCGGTGGATCGGCCAGCGCTCGGTGACCTCGGCCTCGGCCTCGGGCTTGTTGAGGATCTCGCCGAGGGTGTTGAACACCTTGCCCTTGGTGATGTCACCGACGGGGACCGTGATGCCGGTGCCCGTGTCGGTCACCGGGGCCTGGCGGACCAGACCGTCGGTGGGCTGCATCGAGATCGCGCGGACCAGGCCGTCGCCGAGGTGCTGTGCGACCTCAAGGGTCAGCTTCTTGAGCTTGCCGTCCTCGGCCGGGTCGGCCACCTGGACGGTCAGCGCGTTGTAGATCTCCGGCATCGCGTCGACGGGGAACTCCACGTCGACGACCGGGCCGATGACCCGGGCGACGCGGCCCGTGGCAACGGCCGTCTCAACTGTGGTGGTCATTACTTGTCACTCCCCGCGGTCGCGTCGGCCAGCGCACTGGCACCACCGACGATCTCGCTGATTTCCTGGGTGATTTCGGCCTGGCGGGCCGCGTTGGCAAGCCGGGAGAGCGTCTTGATGAGCTCACCGGCGTTGTCGGTGGCCGACTTCATCGCGCGGCGGCGGGCAGCGTGCTCGGAAGCAGCGGCCTGCAGCAGCGCGTTGTAGATCCGGCTCTCGACGTACCGCGGAAGCAGGGCGTCGAGGACGTCCTCCGCCGACGGCTCGAAGTCGAACAGCGGCAGGATCTCGCCCTTGCCGTCCTCGTTCTTCGTGGCATCGAGGCTGAGCGGCAGCATCCGGTCGTCGACCGGGTTCTGCGTCATCATCGACACGAACTCCGTGAAGACGATGTGCAGCTCGTCCACGCCGCCGTCGGCGGTCTCCTGGGTGACCGCTTCGATCAGCGGGGCCGCGGCCCGCTTCGCATCCGCGTACGTCGGGCTGTCGGTGAAGCCCGTCCACGAATCCGCGAGCTTGCGCTCACGGAAGCCGTAGTAGGCAACACCCTTGCGGCCGATCACATACGTGACGACCTCCTTGCCCTCGCCCCGGAGCCGCTCGGTCAGTCGCTCCGCGGCCTTGATGGCGTTGGAGGAGTAACCGCCGGCCAGACCGCGGTCGCTCGTGATGAGCAGGATCGCGGCCCGTGCCGGGGTCTCGGCCTCGGTGGTCAGCGGGTGCTTGGTGGTGGAGCCGGTCGCCACCGCGGTCACCGCACGGGTGAGCTCGGTCGCGTACGGCGTCGACGCCGCCACCTGGCGCTGCGCCTTGACGATGCGCGAGGCGGCGATCATCTCCATCGCCTTGGTGATCTTCTTCGTGGCGGTGACGGAGCGAATGCGGCGCTTGTAAACGCGAAGCTGAGCGCCCATCGATCAGCCCTCGCCCAGGAGCTTGCCGTCCGAGGTCTCGAACTGCTGCTTGAAGGCGGCGACCGCGTCGGCGACCGACTGCAGCGTGTCGTCGGACATCTTGGCGCCCTCGGCGATGCTGGTCAGGAGGTCCTTGCGCTCGCGGCGCAGGTACTCCAGCAGCTCGCTCTCGAAGCGACGGATGTCCTCGACCGGGACTTCGTCCATCTTGCCGGTGGTGCCGGCCCAGATGGAGACGACCTGCTCCTCGACCGGGTACGGAGAGTACTGCGGCTGCTTCAGCAGCTCGACCATGCGCTTACCGCGCTCAAGCGACGCCTTCGAGGCCGCGTCCAGGTCGGAACCGAAGGCGGCGAACGCCTCCAGCTCGCGGTACTGGGCGAGGTCGACACGGAGACGGCCGGAGACCTGGCGCATCGCCTTGTGCTGGGCGGAGCCACCGACGCGGGAGACCGAGATACCGACGTTCAGGGCCGGACGCTGGCCGGCGTTGAACAGGTCGGACTCCAGGAAGCACTGGCCGTCGGTGATGGAGATGACGTTGGTCGGGATGAACGCCGACACGTCGTTCGCCTTGGTCTCGACGATCGGGAGGCCCGTCATCGAACCGGCGCCCATCTCGTCGGAGAGCTTCGCGCAGCGCTCCAGCAGACGCGAGTGGAGGTAGAAGACGTCGCCCGGGTAGGCCTCACGGCCCGGCGGACGGCGCAGCAGAAGCGACACGGCGCGGTAGGCGTCGGCCTGCTTCGAGAGGTCGTCGAAGATGATCAGGACGTGCTTGCCCTGGTACATCCAGTGCTGGCCGATGGCCGAACCGGTGTACGGCGCCAGGTACTTGAAGCCGGCCGGGTCGGACGCCGGGGCGGCGACGATGGTCGTGTACTCGAGCGCGCCGGCCTCTTCGAGGGCACCGCGCACGGAGGCGATGGTGGAGCCCTTCTGACCGATGGCGACGTAGATGCAGCGCACCTGCTTGTTCACGTCGCCCGAGCGCCAGTTGTCGCGCTGGTTGATGATCGTGTCGACGGCCAGAGCGGTCTTACCCGTCTGACGGTCACCAATGATCAGCTGACGCTGGCCGCGGCCGATCGGCACCATGGCGTCGACGGCCTTGTAGCCGGTCTGCATCGGCTCGTGCACCGACTTACGGACCATGACGCCAGGGGCCTGCAGCTCGAGGGCGCGGCGGCTGTCGGTCGCGATCTCGCCGAGACCGTCGATCGGGTTGCCGAGCGGGTCGACGACGCGGCCGAGGTAACCCTCGCCGACGCCGACGGAGAGCACCTCACCGGTGCGCTGCACCGGCTGGCCCTCTTCGATGCCGCTGAACTCGCCGAGGACGATCGCACCGATCTCGCGCTCCTCAAGGTTGAGGGCGAGACCGAGGGTGCCGTCCTCGAACTTCAGCAGCTCGTTCGCCATGGCCGAGGGAAGACCCTCGACCTTCGCGATGCCGTCGCCGGCAACGCTGACCGTACCGACCTCCTCGCGCGAGGCCGCGTCCGGCTTGTACGACTGGACAAAGTTCTCCAGCGCGTCCCGGATCTCCTCCGGCCGGATCGTGAGCTCCGCCATCTGGGTTCCCTGCTCTCCTTGTTGGGCCCGAAGTTTCTTAAGGGGGTCTGGGGGCCGACCCCCAGGAATCTTCTGCAATTTCTGCACGGCCCAACCGGGCCGCTGGTCTTGCTCTGTTCTGTTGCTGCGCCGCGCCGGTCAGCCGGCCATACGACGGGTCGCCTCTTCGAGGCGCTCCGAGATGGTGCCGTTGATGACCTCGTCACCGACCCGCACCACGATCCCGCCGAGGACCGTGGGGTCCACATCGAGATTCAGGTGCATCGGGCGGCCGTAGATCTTCGCCAGCGCGGCGCCGAGGCGCTGCTTCTGCCGATCGCTGAGCGGCACTGCCGAGGTGACCACGGCGACCATGCGCTCCCGGCGCTCCGCGGCCAGCTTGGAGAGGGACTCGATTCCCTCTTCCAGGCTACGTCCACGCGGCTGGGTGACAAGACGCGTGATGACGCGCTCGGTGGCGGGCCGTGTCTTGCCGCCGAGCAGGCTGTGCAGCAGCTGCCCCTTGGCGGACGCGGACGCGGACCGGTTGGTGAGCGCGGCGCGCAGCTCCTTGTCGGAGGCGACGATCCGGCCGAACCGGAACAGCTCGTCCTCGACGTCGTCGAGGTCTCCGCTGCGCTGGGCGGCGGTGAGGTCTGCGGTGTTCGCCAGTTCCTCGACCGAGTCGACCAGGTCACGCGACTGCGACCAGCGGGAGCGGACCATGCCGGAGATCAGGTCGACGGTCTCGCCGCCCACCTGACCGCGCAGCAGTCGTCCGGCCAGCTCCGCCCTGGCCTCGCCGGGCTGCGACGGGTCGGTCAGGACCCGCCGCAGTGAGACCTCGCGCTGGAGCAGCGCCGTTACGGCGGCCAGCTCCTCGGCGAGCTTCGCCGCGTCGACCGACGTGTTGTCGGTCAGCGCGTCGAGCGACTCGCGTGCGGCAGCCAGTGCCTCGCGGCTCGCGCCGTTCATCGGACAGCCTCGGCCTTCGCCTCGAGCTCGTCGAGGAAACGGTCGACGGTGCCGCTCTGCCGTGCGTGGTCCTCAAGGGACTCGCCGACGAGCTTGCCGGCCAGGTCGGTGGCGAGCTTGCCCACGTCCTGACGCAGCGCGGAGGCCGCGGCCTTGCGGTCGGCCTCGATCTGGGCGTGGCCGGCAGCGATGATCTCCTCGCGCTGCCGCTGGCCTTCCGCCCGCATCTCCTGCAGGATCACGGCGCCCTGCTCCTGCGCCTCCTGGCGCAGGCGCGCGGCTTCGTGGCGGGCCTCGGCGAGCTGAGCCTTGTACTGCTCAAGCACGCTCTGGGCCTCGGTCTGGGCCGCATCGGCCTTCTCGATACCGCCTTCGATGGCCTCGCGGCGCTCTTCCAGAACCTTGTTGATGTTCGGGAGGAGCTTCTTGGCGAGGAAGCCGAAGACGATGACAAAGGCGATGAAGCCAATGACGAGCTCAGGGATCGGCGGGACGAGCGGGTTTTCCGGCTTCTCCGCCGCGAGCTGAACCAGAGGGTTCACGTCAGTGCCTTCCGTCGAATGGTCTGTACGCGACCAGTCAGGAGGTCGGGTAGACGAACGGCATGACCAGACCGATCAGGGCGAGCGCCTCACAGAAGGCGAAGCCGAGGATCTGGTTGGCGCGGATCAGGCCGGCAGCCTCGGGCTGACGGGCGAGAGCCTGGGTGCCGTTACCGAAGATGATGCCGACGCCGACGCCGGGGCCGATGGCGGACAGGCCATAACCGACGGAGCTGAGGGAACCGGTGACGGCGGCAAGGGTCTGGGACATGCCAGTTCTTCCTTCTCTTTCACGGACCGGCGGGGGTTGGCCACCGGACGACTGGGGGTATGGGAGGCGCGATCAGTGGTGCTCGGCGACAGCGCCCTGGATGAAGGTGCACGCCAGGAGCACGAAGACGTACGCCTGAACAGCCTGGATGAAGAGCTCGAAGGCCGTCATCACGATGACCATCACGAACGAGACGCCCGCATAGGCGATACCGATGCCGTTGAGCAGGTACCAGCTGGCGATGGTGAAGAGCAGCAGCAGCGTGTGACCGGCGAACATGTTCGCGAAGAGTCGGACCGCGTGCGTGAAGGGCCGGACCAGGACGTTCGAGAAGAACTCGATGACCATGATCAGCGGCAGAACCCCGCCGAGCGACTTGTCGTAGCCCGTCAGGTTCTTGAGGCCGCCGACGAAGCCGTGCCTCTTGAAGGTGACGCTCATCCAGAGGACGTAGACGATCAAGGCCAGAGCGGCCGGGTACGCGATGATCGACGTCACCGGGAACTGGGCGAGCGGGATGATCGACCAGAGGTTCATCATCCACACGAAGAAGAAGATCGACACCATCAGCGGGACGTACTTCTCGCCCTCGCGCTTGCCGAGCGTCTCGTAGACGATCCCCCGGCGGACGAAGTCGTAGCCGGCCTCCGCGACCATCTGCAGCTTGCCCGGAACGACCTTCGGCTTACGGAAGGCGGCCCAGAAGAAGCCGACGATGATGACCGTACCGAGGAGCGCCAGCAGCATCGTCTTGTTGAAGTAGATGTTGCTGTCCGCGTCACCGAAGATCGGCTCGAACAGGAAAGAGTGCAAGCCGGGACCCGGGAAACCACAACCGTCGAAGATGTGGCAATCGGTCTCGAAGGCGAGCACCTGTGTCGGGTCAGCACTCACCGCGGGCTCCTTCAGCGTGGCGCATAGGTACGGCAACCTCGTTGTGTCGGCGCGGCGCGCAGCCGCGGTTCGGCACTGGACTGGTGTTACGGATGTGTGAGCGGCAGTCAGGCATTGAGCCTCGCGATCGAGCAGGCGTCAGCTCACATGCCCGCGCCCGCAGTGCCGCAGTTGGAACCGGACGATAGCAGGGTCTTGAACCCGCACTTATCCCGCCCCTACCCTTCACGACTTCGAGCCCGTGTTCTTGGGCTTTTCCGCCTTGTCGGACTCGGGTTCGACGTAAAGGATCTTGGCCTTCATGTGTGCACGCGTCTGTGCGCCGATCCACACGAGGGTCATCGCGACCAGCGTGATCGCGAACGCCTTCGGGTTGAACATCGTCGTGTTCTTGAAGGCGGCAACAAAGATGAACAGAAGGAGAAGCTGAGTCGTGTACAGCATCAGCCCCATCGCCTGGAACAGATGGGGCAGGGACCGCGCGGTCCGTTGCAGGACCAGCAGTCCGATCCCCATGAAGAGGATCACCACGATCGTCGCAACGCCCGCGCCAAGGGCTCCCTTGCCACCGGCGACACCAGCACTGACGGCGACGGCAACAGCACCGGCGACAGCGGTGGGTACGGCGGCTTGAAGGAGAGTCCGGGCGTCGTTGGACGGCATGGCGGCAGCTCCGCTTGCAGGGGGTGGGCAGTGTGTCGTCATGGACGAGCGTAGGCCCGGTCCGAGTCGATGCCTCGGGCCAATGGACCGTGCTACTCAGGCCCTTCGGCTCCGTCACCGGGCTTCGTGAACGGTATCACAAACTATTTGATGAGGTCTTTACCAAGAAAGTGTGCTTACTGTCACACGTGAGAGTGAATTCGCGCATGTGAGCAAGACAACTCGATTTGTTGTCAGGTATTGACCCTTGATGACCGAATTCTCAGCGTGCGGATTCAGCCCTGTCTCTGTCCGAAAAACGCGAACGGGGGCCGATAGCGGTCGCCCCGTTGACGCCGGAGACTCCCACGACGACCGGGGTGCGCTCCTGTGACTCGGCCCCCTTCTGTCCCATCCGGGTTTCCAGGGGCGCCTGTTGGGCCTCGGACTCCGACGAGGCTTCCGCCTCGGGAGCACCGCCCTTGCCCCGGCGCCTGCGGCGATAGCGAGGCGGTACGAAGCGTTCCGCCCAGTACGGGGCCCGCGGGGTGAAGCGGGGCATCAGCAGCAGCACGAGACCCAGCGTGCTCATCCCCATGATCACCAGCACGATCCACAGGGACGCCGAGTGCACCGAGTAGCCGACCGCCCCGAAGGCGATCAGGGCCGACCAGAAATACATGATCAGCACGGACCTGCTGTGCGAATGGCCGATCTCCAGCAGCCGGTGGTGCAGATGGCCGCGGTCCGCCGCGAACGGCGACTGGCCGTTCCAGGTCCGGCGCACGATCGCCAGCACCAGGTCGGCGGTCGGGACCGCGATGATCGTCAGCGGCAGCAGCAGCGGGATGAAGACCGGCAGCATCGCGTGGGTGGCCTCGCGCTCGCTGCCGGCGAAGAGCCTCATCGTGTCCGGGTCGACCCGGCCCGTCACGGAGATCGCTCCGGCCGCGAGCACCAGGCCGATCAGCATCGAACCCGAGTCGCCCATGAAGATCCGCGCGGGATGCATGTTGTGCGGGAGGAAGCCCAGGCACATGCCCATCAGGATCGCCATGAAGAGCGTCGCCGGGGCCGCCGCCTCGATCATGTGCCCGTACCAGAGCCGGTATGTGTACAGGAAGAACGCGGCGGAGGCGATGCACACCATGCCAGCCGCGAGACCGTCCAGACCGTCGACGAAGTTGACCGCGTTGATGGTGATGACGACCAGGGCGACCGTGAGCAGCGTGCCCTGCCACTGGGTGAGCGCGACGGTGCCGACGCCGGGGATCGGCAGCCACAGGATCGTGAGGCCCTGGATGACCATGACCGCGGCGGCGATCATCTGCCCGCCGAGCTTGATCAGGGCGTCGATCTCGAACTTGTCGTCCAGGACACCGATCAGCCAGATCAGCGCGGCGCCGGAGAGCAGCGCCCGCGGCTCGTTGGAGAGCTGGAAGACCCAGTCGAGGTTGTGGAGATGGGCCGCGACGATCAGTCCGGCGCACAGCCCGCCGAACATGGCGATGCCACCGAGCCTCGGTGTCGGTTCTCGGTGGACGTCACGCGCACGGATCGCGGGCATCGCCCCGATCGCGATGGCGAACTTACGCACCGGACCGGTCAGCAGATAGGTCACCGCGGCCGTGACACAGAGCGTCAGCAGGTAATCACGCACGGGCTGCCCCATAGATTTTCGCCGGCCATCTCAGCCCACACCTTAAACCGTCCGGCTGGGCGGGACGGCCGCGCTGCGTCGGCCTCATGACTGAGGACACAACGCTCGGGCCGATCGGTTGCACACCCCGGGGCTACCCCGGATAGGGCGGATACCGCTCCGCCAGTTCCCGCACCTCGGCGCGGATGTCGCCCTCCTCACGCACCGCCATTCCGAAGAGCACCGCGAGCCTGGCCATGTCGGCGTCGTTCATGCCCTGGGTGGTGACGGCCGCGGTACCGAGCCTGATGCCCCGGGCGTCCCCGTACGGCAGCGCGCAGGTGTCCAGCACCAGGCCGGCCTGGGCCAGCCGGGCGCGGGCGGTCCGTCCGTCGACGCCCAGCGGGGCCGGGTCCGCGACGATCAGGTGGGTGTCCGTGCCGCCCGTGGTGACCTCGAAGCCCTCCTCCTCCAGTCCGGCCGCCAGCACCCTGGCATGGGCCACCACCCGATGCGCGTACGCCGTGAACGCCGGGGTGGCCGCCTCCCCGAACGCGACGGCCTTCGCGGCGACGGTGTGCATCTGGGCACCGCCCTGGGTGAACGGGAAGACCGCCCGGTCGATCCGCTCCGCCAGCTCCGCACCGCACAGGATCATCCCGCCGCGCGGCCCGCGCAGCACCTTGTGCGTGGTCGCGCAGACCACATCGGCGTACGGCACCGGGTTGGGTGCCGCTCCCCCGGCGATCAGTCCCATCGGATGCGCGGAATCGGCGATGAGATACGCGCCCACCTCGTCGGCGATCTCCCGGAACAGCTCGTAGTCGGGATGGCGGGGGTACGAGATCGAGCCGCTCACGATCGCCTTGGGGCGGTGGGCACGGGCCAGGGCGCGCACCTGTTCGTAGTCGATCAGGCCGCTCTCCGAGTCCACCCCGTAGCCGACGAACTCGAACCAGCGGCCGGAGAAGTTGGCGGGCGAACCATGGGTGAGGTGTCCGCCGTACGGGAGTCCCATCGCGAGCACCGTGTCACCGGGGCGGAGCAGGGCGGCGTACGCGGCGAGGACCGCTGAGGAACCGGAGTGCGCCTGGACGTTGGCGTGCTCGGCGCCGAAGAGCGAGGTGGCGCGGCCACAGGCGATGCGTTCGGCGGCGTCGGCCTGCTCGCAGCCGCCGTGGTGGCGGGCGCCGGGATAGCCCTCGGCGTACTTGTTGGCGAGCGGGGAGCCGAGGGCGGCGAGGACCGCGGGCGAGGTGAAGTTCTCGGCGGCGGTCAGCTGCACGGTGCTGGACTCGCGGTGCAGCTCCCCCAGCAGCACGGCGGCGATCTCCGGATCCTCCCGGAGCAGGGCGTCGAAGTCCTGCGGCAGGGCGGTCCCGGGGGCGGAGGGCGGTGCGGCTGGAGTGGTGACCGGCATCGATGTGCTCCGGACCTGGGGAGGGGTGCGCTGGCGTCAGGTCCAATGTAGGCCCGCGACGGGCCTCCTGCCTGCTGTGCGGCGCCGTCGTGCACCCGTTGGGCCCTGCCGTACCCGGACGGTGCGTACGCCCGTCAGAGTGGCGCGGACGGCATGCCCGTCAGTGCTGTACGGGTACGCCGGTCAGGGCGGTGACGACCGGGTCGAGGGCCTGGTTGATCTCGTCGCCGATGGAGCGGAAGAACGTGATCGGGGCGCCGTACGGGTCGTACACCTCGTCCGCCTCGGCGGTGGGGGCCAGCAGCCAGCCGCGCAGCGCGGCCGCGGCGCGGACCAGTGCGCGGGCGCGCTCGACGACGCCCTCGTCCCGCGGGTCGGGCAGCGTGGCGGGGTCTATCGCCCGGACCAGCCGGGTGAATTCCTTGAGGGTGAAGGTCCGCAGGCCGGCCGAGTGACCCATCGAGATCACCTGCGCGCGGTGGTCGCGGGTGGCGGTGAGCACCAGGTCGGCGCGGATCACGTGCTCGTCGAGCAGTTCCCGGCCGACGAAGCCGGTGGTGTCGGCGCCGAAGTCGGCGAGGACGGTCTCGGCGTTGGCCTCCATGGGGGCGCCCTCGTGGCCCCAGGTGCCCGCGCTCTCCACGATCAGTCCGCCGCTGAGCGGATCGCCGAGGCGGTCCACCAGGGCATGGCGGGTCAGCCGCTCGGTGATCGGTGAGCGGCAGACGTTGCCGGTGCTGACGTGGAGGATGCGGAAAGAGTCGGACCGCCCCGCTATGCCACGCCCCTCAGGGGCGGTCAATTGGCCACCTCGAGGTCGGGTACCACCTTGCGGAGCTCCTCGACGGAGAGCGCGCCGGCCCGCAGCAGCACGGGGACCTTGCCGGTCACGTCGACGATCGACGAGGGCACGATGCCGGGCGTCGGGCCGCCGTCCAGGTAGACGGAGACGGAGTCGCCGAGCATCTCCTGGGCGGAGTCGCAGTCCTCGGGCGCCGGGTGGCCCGTGAGGTTGGCGCTGGAGACGGCCATCGGGCCGACCTCCGTGAGCAGTTCGATGGCGACCGGGTGCAGCGGCATCCGGATGGCGACGGTGCCGCGGGTGTCCCCGAGGTCCCACTGGAGCGACGGCTGGTGCTTGGCGACGAGCGTGAGGGCGCCGGGCCAGAAGGCGTCGACGAGTTCCCAGGCCTGTTCGGAGAAGTCGGTGACCAGGCCGTGCAGGGTGTTCGGGGAGCCGATCAGGACGGGGGTCGGCATGTTGCGGCCGCGGCCCTTGGCCTCCAGCAGGTCGGCGACGCCCTCGGAGCTGAAGGCGTCGGCACCGAGGCCGTACACGGTGTCGGTGGGCAGCACGACCAGTTCGCCGCGGCGGACGGCCGACGCGGCCTCACGCAGACCCGTCGTACGGTCGGTCGCGTCGTTGCAGTCGTATCGCCGTGCCATCAGCCGGCCTCCTCAAGCATGTACGGGTATGACGGGTACGGGTCGTGCGGGTGGTGGCCGCCGGTCACGGCATGGCCTTGCGGGCCGTGGCGAACCGGGGCCGGTTGTTCAGGTCGGGGTGGTCGGCCGCGTCCGCCCAGCCGCGCTCCTCGGTGAAGATCCACGGCACCTGGCCGCCCTGGGTGTCGGCGTGCTCGATGACGACGAGGCCGCCGGGGCGCAGCAGGCGGTGTGCGGTGCGCTCGATGCCGCGGATGGTGTCGAGGCCGTCCTCGCCGGAGAAGAGGGCCATCTCCGGGTCGTGGTCGCGGGCCTCGGGTGCCACGTACTCCCATTCGGTGAGCGGGATGTACGGCGGGTTGGAGATGACCAGGTCGACCTGGCCGTCCAGTTCGGGGAGGGCGGTCAGCGCGTCTCCCTGATGGACGGTGACCCGGGATCCGTCGGCGTTCTTCCTGGTCCACTCGATGGCGTCGTCGGACAGCTCGACCGCGTGCACGCGCGAGCGCGGCACCTCCTGGGCCATGGCCAGGGCGATGGCGCCCGATCCGCTGCACAGGTCGACGACGGTCGGCTCCACGACGTCCATCGCGCGCACGGCGTCTATCGCCCAGCCGACGACCGATTCGGTCTCCGGGCGGGGAACGAACACACCGGGTCCTACCTGGAGCTCCAGGTAGCGGAAGAAGGCGCGGCCGGTGATGTGCTGGAGCGGTTCGCGGGCCTCGCGGCGGGCGATGGCCTCCCAGTAGCGGGCGTCGAAGTCCGCGTCCGGCACCCGGTGCAGCTCGCCCCGCTTGACGCCGTGCACGAACGCGGCGAGTTCCTCCGCGTCGAATCGCGGCGAGGGCACACCGGCGTCGGCCAGCCGCTGGGTGGCCTGGGCCACCTCGGCGAGCAGCAGGTTCATCGCGGTTCTCCGTACGGTTTACGGGTGGGGCGGGCTTTGCTTACGCGGCGGCGAGCTTGGCTGCGGAGTCGGCGTCGACGCACGCCTGGATCACGGAATCCAGGTCGCCGTCGAGCACCTGGTCCAAGTTGTACGCCTTGAAGCCGACGCGGTGGTCCGAGATGCGGTTTTCCGGGAAGTTGTACGTACGGATCTTCTCGGAACGGTCGACCGTACGCACCTGGCTGCGACGTACGTCCGAGGCTTCCTGCTCGGCGGCTTCCTGGGCGGCCGCGAGCAGTCGCGACCGCAGGATGCGCATGGCCTGCTCCTTGTTCTGGAGCTGGCTCTTCTCGTTCTGGCAGGAGGCGACGACGCCGGTCGGCAGGTGGGTGATGCGGACCGCCGAGTCCGTGGTGTTGACGGACTGGCCGCCGGGGCCCGAGGAGCGGTAGACGTCGATACGGAGGTCGTTGGCGTGGATCTCGACGTCGACCTCCTCGGCCTCGGGCGTGACGAGCACACCGGCTGCGGAGGTGTGGATGCGGCCCTGCGACTCGGTGGACGGCACCCGCTGCACGCGGTGCACCCCGCCCTCGTACTTCAGCCGGGCCCACACCCCCTGGCCGGGCTCGGTGGCGCCGTTGCCGCCCTTGGTCTTCACGGCGACCTGGACGTCCTTGTAGCCGCCGAGCTCGGACTCGGTGGAGTCGATGATCTCGGTCTTCCAGCCGACGCGCTCGGCGTAGCGCAGGTACATGCGCAGCAGATCGCCGGCGAACAGGGCGGACTCGTCGCCGCCCGCGCCGGCCTTGATCTCCAGGAGCACGTCCTTGTCGTCGCTCGGGTCGCGCGGGACCAGGAGGAGGCGGAGCTTCTCGGTGAGCTCCTCGCGCTGCTTCTCCAGCTCCTTGACCTCGGCGGCGAAGTCGGGGTCGTCGGCGGCGAGCTCGCGGGCCGTCTCGATGTCGTCCCCGGTCTGCTTCCAGGAGCGGTACGTCGCGACGATCGGGGTCAGCTCGGCGTAGCGCTTGTTGAGCTTCCGCGCGTTGGCCTGGTCGGCGTGGACCGCCGGGTCAGCGAGCTTCTTCTCCAGATCGGTCTGTTCGCCGATCAGTTCCTCGACCGCCTCGAACATCTTCGGGCTCCTGGTTTCTTCACTCGTGCGTGCCTGCTGGACGGCGAGATGCCGGCCGGGCGGGGATACGGAACGGGGCCGCGTACCCCCGGCCGGAAAAAACGCCGGTCCCGACGCCCCCGGAAGAGGGCGCCAGGAACCGGCGCAGTGGCTCGCTACTTGCTGGCGGAGCCGGCGGCCTTGCCGAAGCGGGCCTCGAAGCGGGCCACGCGGCCACCGGTGTCGAGGATCTTCTGCTTGCCCGTGTAGAACGGGTGGCACTCGGAGCAGACGTCGGCGCGGATGGTGCCGCCGTCGATGGTGCTCCGGGTCGTGAACGACGCGCCACAGGTGCAGCTGACCTGCGTCTCGACGTACTCGGGGTGGATGTCGCGCTTCAAGGGTTTCTCCTAGGTTCGGGAGGGCGCCGGGTCGTACGCGCGGATTGCGCGTCCGTGAACCGGGGCCGACGTACCAGTCTGCCAGGACCGGCCGTATCTCCCAAAACCGGGGGCGGGCCGCAACTATTCCCGGCCCGCCCGGTCACCGCACGACGCCGCCCGCGGCGCCCTTGTCGCCCGCCGACTTCTCGGTGGCGGAGGCGGGGATCGCCTTGTCCTGGGCGAGCGCGGCCCATACCTGCCGGGCGGAATCCTCCAGCGGCACGACGCGGTTCGGGTCGGCCGGGTCGTACTGGACGGGCAGGGTGACCATGTGAATGTCCTTCGAGGCGAGCCCCTTGAGGCCGTTGGCGAAGGACGTGAGTTCCGTGACCGAGCTCAGGTCGGAGTCGGTGGTGATGGTCTTGGTGGCCGTGTCCGCGAGGTCGAACAGGGTCTTCGGGTTCGAGAACACCCCGACGCTCCTGGCCTGTTCCATCAGCGCCTTCATGAACGCCTGCTGGAGCTGGATGCGGCCGAGGTCGCTGCCGTCGCCGACGCTCTTGCGGGTACGGACGAGGCCCAGCGACTGCTCGCCGTCGAGGGTGTGGGTGCCGGGTTCGAGCTTCAGATGGCTCTTGGGGTCGTCGATCGCCTCGGTGGTGGTGATCTCCACGCCGCCCAGCTCGTCGATGAGCTTCTTGAAGCCGGTGAAGTCGACTTCGAGGTAGTGGTCCATGCGGATGCCGGACATGGACTCGACGGTCTTGACCGCGCAGGCCGGTCCGCCGACCTCGTACGCCGTGTTGAACATCGCGCGCTGCTGGCCCGCGACGGTCTGCCCGGTCGTGTCGCTGGCGCAGTCGGGGCGGGTGATGAGGGTGTCGCGCGGGATGGAGACGACGGAGGCCGTCCTGTGGCCCTTGTTGATGTGCAGGACCATCGCGGTGTCGGAGCGGGCCGTTCCCTCGTCGGCGCCGTACTCGGAGTTCGCGCCGGACCGGGAGTCCGAACCGAGCACCAGGATGTCCTGGGAGCCGTTGTCGATGTTGTCGGGGCGGTCCTTGCCGAGCGCGGCGTTGATGTCGACGGCCTTGAGATTGCCGTTGAGCTTGACGTAGGCGTATCCCAGTCCGGCACCACCGACGACCACCGCACCGGCCAGGGTCCAGGCGGCGATCACTGTCGCCCGGCGGCGACGGGAGGGCTTCTTCCGGCGCTTGCCGGTGGGGCGTATCCGGCCGCCGCTCCCGTTCTGCTCGGTCATGGGTCTCCTTCGGTCGTCAGCTTCCCCGGCTACCCCCAGCAGCGGTGTTCGGGCACTGGACTGTCGGCTCGTCGGTACTGCGTACGACGCCGTGGCACGAAGAAGGGTTGCACAGCCACCTGTTGCTTCCGCGTGAGGACAAAACGGGCACCCGGCGCAGTTGAACAGCCGGTGATTCCGCGCTCACCTGCGGTTTCTTGCCCGGTACAGGCATCGCGACGGTGGCCGGTGGCACGTCCGGCATGTGGCAAAGGTCTCGGATCGGCCACGGGCGCCGGGTCGGCTGCGTCACATTCGCCCGGCCCACGGCACAGGGCCGCCCCCGGCACCGAAGTGACGGGGGCGGCCCTGTGATTCAGCCGGTCCGGTACGACGTCAGTCGTTGCCGTTGCCCGGGGCCGGCGTCGTCTTCTGGATCTGGAGCAGGAACTCCGCGTTGGACTGGGTCTTCTTCATCCGGTCAAGGAGGAGCTCGATCGCCTGCTGCTGGTCGAGCGCGTGCAGCACCCGGCGGAGCTTCCAGACAATCGCCAACTCCTCGCTGCCCAGCAGGATTTCCTCCTTGCGGGTGCTGGACGCGTCGACGTCCACCGCCGGGAAGATGCGCTTGTCCGAGAGCTTCCGGTCGAGCTTGAGCTCCATGTTGCCGGTGCCCTTGAACTCCTCGAAGATCACCTCGTCCATGCGCGAGCCGGTCTCGACGAGCGCGGTGGCCAGGATGGTCAGCGAACCGCCGTCCTCGATGTTGCGCGCGGCACCGAAGAAGCGCTTCGGCGGGTACAGCGCGGTCGAGTCGACACCACCGGACAGGATGCGGCCGGAGGCGGGGGCCGCGAGGTTGTACGCACGGCCGAGGCGGGTGATGGAGTCCAGCAGGACGACCACGTCGTGACCCAGCTCGACGAGACGCTTGGCGCGCTCGATGGCCAGCTCGGCGACGGTGGTGTGGTCCTCGGCGGGACGGTCGAAGGTCGAGGAGATGACCTCGCCCTTCACCGACCGCTGCATGTCGGTGACCTCTTCCGGACGCTCGTCGACCAGGACGACCATCAGGTGGCACTCGGGGCTGTTGACGGTGATCGCGTTGGCGATCGCCTGCAGGATCATGGTCTTGCCGGTCTTCGGCGGGGCCACGATCAGGCCTCGCTGGCCCTTGCCGATGGGAGCGACCAGGTCGATGATCCGCGTCGTCAGGACATTGGAGTCGGTCTCCAGACGGAGCCGGTCCTGCGGGTAGAGCGGGGTCAGCTTCTGGAACTCCGGGCGGCCGCGGCCGGTTTCGGGCGCCATGCCGTTCACCGAGTCGAGGCGGACCAGGGCGTTGAACTTCTCCCGGCGCTCGCCGTCCTTGGGCTGGCGCACCGCACCGGTGACGTGGTCACCCTTGCGCAGGCCGTTCTTGCGGACCTGGGCGAGCGAGACATACACGTCGTTCGGGCCCGGCAGGTAGCCGGAGGTCCGGATGAACGCGTAGTTGTCGAGGATGTCCAGGATGCCCGCGACGGGGATCAGGACGTCGTCGTCGGAGACCGGGACCTCGTTGGCGAAGTCCTCGCGGCCACGACGGCCACGGCGGTCGCGGTAGCGGCCGCGACGGCCGCGACGGCCGCCCGCCTCATCGTCGTACCCGTCGTCCTGCGGGCCGCCGCCCTGCTGGCCCTGGCGCTGCTGG
This sequence comes from Streptomyces sp. NPDC006510, assembly GCF_040611955.1. Lineage (NCBI taxonomy): Bacteria > Bacillati > Actinomycetota > Actinomycetes > Kitasatosporales > Streptomycetaceae > Streptomyces > Streptomyces sp. NPDC006510. The sequence continues at coordinate 44,468 of NZ_JBEXPH010000029.1, forward strand.
CGCTGGCCGCCCTGCTGGCCCTGGCCACCACCCTGCTCGTCGCCCTTGCCCCTGCGGTCGCGCTGACGGTCGCGGCGCTCCCCGCGCTCGCCGCGCTCCTGGCGGTCGCCCCGATCGCCGCGCTGACCGCGGTCCTGACGGTCGCCGCGGCGGCCCTCGGCCGTGTCGGCGGCGGCTTCGGCCTTGGCGTCGGCGCGGTCCTCGCCCTTGGGCTCGGTCTGCGTGTCCGTCTTGGCCTCGGCGGTCTTGGTCTCCGCCTTGGTCTCCGGGCTGCCCGCCTGCGCGGTCGCACGGCGCCGACGGCGCTCGCCCGCGGGCTGGTCGTCGCTGGCCGGCTGGCCGGGGATGTCGATCTGCTGCTGGGCCGCGGCCTTCTCGGCGGGCGCGGCGGCGGCGGACTCGTCCCCGGTGCGCGCCTTGGAGGTGGCGCGGCGCTTCGGCTTGGTCTCGGACGTCGCGGCGGGCGCGGCGGCCTTGGGCGCAGCGGAGCTACCGGCCTGCGCCTCCTTGATGACCTCGATCAGCTGGCCCTTGCGCATCCGCGCAGTGCCCTTGATGCCGAGGCCGGACGCGACCTGCTGCAGCTCGGCCAGGACCATGCCGTCAAGGCCGGTGCCGGAGCGGCGGCGCCGTGCGGTGGTGCCAGTGGCAGCACCTTCGGCGGGCGCAGCGCTGTCGACGCTCTTGTCGGCAGTCACGCCCATCAGATCGGTGGTGTCGCTCACGAAGGGTCCTTCCCTGGAGCGGACGTCGGCCTTCTGGCTCGGCGACCGGTTGTGCTGTCCGACTGCGGTCTTTTTCTTGCGGACCGTGCCGGGGCGGTGGTCCGCCGGGTACGGCGGAGAGATGAAGGTGTGCAAGGGCCCGGCGCGAGCATCCCCCTGCTCGGCCCACTCCTGGACAAGCGAGGGGTGTCGTGCCGGTTCCGGAGCGTGCACGAAACTGCTCAGGCAGGCTGCTCAGGCAGTTGGGGAGGCTCCCGGAAGAATTGGTGGTCCCGGAAAGGGACACGAAGCAACGCGCCACATAGACGTCGGTTGCAGACTTGAGGTTAACACTACCGGCTCCAACAAACATTCCCCCTCTCACTCACCGGCAATCACTTCTCGGCTACGGGGCGAGCGGCAGCACACTCGCACCCGGGGCGTCGAGAGTGAGGCGATTGGCCGCCCAGCCCTCGCCCGCCAGCTGTGCGACCTTGTCGGCCGCACCGTCCTCGGCCAGTGCGAGCACGGTCGGCCCGGCACCGGAGATGACCGCGGGGACGCCGTCCGCGCGCAGTCGATTGACGAGTTCCACGCTCTCGGGCATCGCCGGGGCGCGGTACTCCTGGTGCAGCCGGTCCTCGGTGGCGGTGAGCAGCAGATCGGGGCGCCCGGTCAGGGCCTCGACGAGGAGTGCGGCACGGCCGGCGTTGAAGGCGGCGTCGACATGCGGGACCGTGCGCGGGAGCAGTCCGCGGGCGGTTTCGGTGAGGACCGGCTTGCCGGGTACGAAAACCACCGGAACGATGGATTCTGCGGGATCCATCCTGATCGCGCGCGCCGATCCGCCGTCCATCCACGCCAGTGTGAACCCGCCGAGCAGGCAGGCCGCGACATTGTCGGGGTGGCCCTCGATCTCGGTGGCGAGTTCCAGCAGCGCCGCCTCGTCGAGCCGGGCGTCGCCGCCGGTCGTCACGGCGCGGGCGGCGACGATGCCGGCGCAGATGGCGGCGGAGGAGGAGCCGAGGCCGCGTCCGTGCGGGATGCGGTTGGCACAGACGATCTCCAGGCCCCGGGGCTGTCCGCCCAGCAGGTCGAAGGCGGTGCGCAGGGAACGAACGAGGAGGTGGCACTCGTCGCGGGGCAGCGTGTCGGCGCCCTCACCCGCGATGTCGATATGCAGTCCGGAGTCGGCGACGCGGACGACGACGTCGTCGTACAGCCCCAACGACAGGCCGAAGGCGTCGAAACCCGGGCCCAGGTTGGCGCTGGTCGCAGGGACGCGCACCCGGACGGCGGCGGCTCGGAAGGCGGGACCGGCCATCGGTTGGACGACTCTCCTTGTGTGGCAGCGGGGGTGGTGAAGCGGTTTCGTGGTGGCGGGAGGTCGTGGCGGCGGGGAGTGGAATTCCGGGGAACCCGACGGCCACAACGGCCCATGCGCCGCGGCAGATGCGGCGGGGCGGGTTGGGTACAGCTTATCGAAGGAAGGTTCTGTGGCGACATAGGGCGCACAGGAGGCGCACGATGCGTGTCGCACGCCTCCTATGCGCTCTCCGCCCCGAAAAGTGGCGGTTGAGCTGGGTTCTTGCGGACGGGAGAACGCGGCTCCCGAGGGCGGACCGCGTCCCCCGTGCCGGACGACCCTCGGGCCGTGTCCGACCTGGGGTCTTTCGTTTGGATCAGGCCGGGCCCCGCGAGCCCGGCATGATCCAAACGAAACGCCCTAGACGAGGCCCAGCTTCTCGGCGGCGGTGGCCGCGTCGACCGGGACCGTGACCGGCTGCGGTGCACCCGCGACGGCCCAGTCGGGGTCCTTGAGGCCGTTGCCGGTGACCGTGCAGACGATCTTCTGGCCGCGGTCGACCTTGCCCTCTTCGGCGGCCTTCAGCAGGCCGGCCACGGAGGCGGCCGAGGCGGGCTCGACGAAGACGCCCTCCTGGGAGGCCAACAGCCGGTAGGCGGACAGGATCTGTCGGTCCGTCACCTCATCGATGAAACCGCCCGATTCGTCCCGGGCGTTCAGCGCGTACTGCCAGGAGGCCGGGTTGCCGATCCGGATCGCGGTGGCGATGGTCGACGGGTCCTTGACGATCTCGCCGCGGACGATGGGCGCGGAGCCGGAGGCCTGGAAGCCCCACATGCGCGGGGTGTGCGTGGAGATGCCGTCCCCCGCGTACTCCTTGTAACCCTTCCAGTACGCGGTGATGTTGCCCGCGTTGCCGACCGGGAGGACATGGATGTCCGGGGCGTCGCCGAGCGCGTCGACGATCTCGAACGCGGCGGTCTTCTGGCCCTCGATACGGACCGGGTTGACCGAATTGACCAGTGCCACCGGGTAGTTGTCCGAGAGCGAGCGGGCCAGCGTCAGGCAGTCGTCGAAGTTGCCGTCGACCTGGAGGATCTTGGCGCCGTGCACCAGCGCCTGACCCATCTTGCCGAGCGCGATCTTCCCCTGCGGTACGAGGACGGCGCAGACCATGCCGGCCCGCACCGCGTACGCGGCGGCGGAGGCGGAGGTGTTGCCGGTGGAGGCGCAGATGACGGCCTTCGCACCCTCCTCCTTGGCCCGGGTGATGGCCATCGTCATGCCGCGGTCCTTGAAGGAACCGGTGGGGTTGGCGCCCTCGACCTTGAGGTGCACCTCGCAGCCCGTGCGCTCGGAGAGGACCTGAGCGGGGACGAGCGGTGTACCGCCCTCACGAAGCGTGACGACCGGCGTCGTGCTCGTGACCGGAAGGCGGTCCCGGTACTCCTCGATGATGCCGCGCCACTGGTGGGTGCCCTTGCTGGTCATGGGTCCTTACTCCCCTTCAACACGCATGATGCTGGCGACACCGCGCACGGTGTCGAGCTTGCGCAGCGCCTCGACGGTCGCCGAGAGGGCGGCGTCGGCTGCACGGTGGGTGACGACGACGAGGGACGCCTCGCCGCCCACCCGTCGCCCGCCGCCACCCTGCTCGACGGCGACGTCGTCGCCGCTGCCCGGATTTCTGCCCTGCTGGCGGACCGTATCGATCGATACGCCCTGTTCGGCGAAGACCGTCGCGACCTGGGCGAGCACGCCAGGCTTGTCGGCCACGTCGAGACTGATGTGGTACCGCGTGACGACGTCGCCCATCGGGCTGACCGGCAGGCGCGTGTACGCGGACTCACCGGGGCCGGTGGCCTCGCTGAGTTTGTTGCGGCAGACCGCGACCAGGTCGCCGAGGACCGCGGACGCGGTCGGCGAGCCACCGGCGCCGGGGCCGTAGAACATGAGCTGTCCGGCCGCCTCCGCCTCGACGAAGACCGCGTTGTACGCCTCGCGGACGGAGGCCAGCGGGTGGCTCAGCGGGATCATCGCCGGGTGCACCCGCGCGGTGACCGACTGCCCGTCGGCGGCGCGCTCGCAGATGGCGAGGAGCTTTACGGTGCAGCCCATGCGGCGGGCGGACGCGATGTCGGAGGCGGTGACCTCGGTGATGCCCTCGCGGTGCACGTCGCCGATGCGCACCCGGGTATGGAAGGCGATGCCGGCGAGGATCGCAGCCTTGGCTGCGGCGTCGAAGCCCTCCACGTCGGCGGTCGGGTCGGCCTCGGCGTAGCCGAGGGCGGTGGCCTCGTCGAGCGCCTCGGAGTATCCGGCGCCGCTGGTGTCCATCTTGTCGAGGATGAAGTTGGTGGTGCCGTTCACGATGCCGAGGACCCGGTTGACCTTGTCACCGGCCAGGGATTCGCGCAGCGGCCGGACGAGCGGGATGGCACCGGCCACGGCGGCCTCGTAGTAGAGGTCCCGGCCGTACTGCTCGGCGGCGGCGTGCAGCGCGGCGCCGTCCTCGGCCAGCAGTGCCTTGTTGGCGGAGACGACGCTCGCGCCGTGCTCGAAGGCGGTGGTGATGAGCGTGCGGGCGGGCTCGATGCCGCCGATGACCTCGATGGCGACGTCGATGTCGCCCCGTTTGACCAGGGCTGTCGCATCGGTGGTGATCAGTGCGGGGTCGATGCCCTCGCGCACCTTGGAGGGCCGGCGCACGGCGACACCGGCGAGCTCGACCGGCGCGCCGATGCGCGCGGCGAGGTCGTCGGCGTGCGTCGTCATGATGCGCGCCACCTCTGAGCCGACCACTCCACAGCCCAGCAGCGCCACCTTCAGCGGACGCGTACGCATCATCCGACCTCGTTTCCTTTACATCTGTTGTATGGACCAGTCTCACTCACCGGACGAGCGTTCCTGCCATCCGTCCGGATCCTGAGACATCTACGGGGGTCCGGGGGTGTTCCCCGGGAAAATCGGCATCAGCCGACATCGAGACGCAGGAGATCTTCCTCCGTCTCGCGCCTGACAATGACACGCGCCCGACCGTCGCGCACGGCGACGACCGGCGGACGCAGGGCGTGGTTGTAGTTGCTCGCCATGGAACGGCAGTACGCGCCGGTGGCGGGCACGGCGATCAGGTCGCCGGGGGCGAGATCGGACGGCAGGAACGCGTCCTTGACCACGATGTCACCGCTCTCGCAGTGCTTGCCGACGACGCGCACGAGCATCGGCTCGGCGTCGGAGGTGCGCGAGGCGAGCGCGACGGTGTACTCGGCGTCGTACAGCGCGGTGCGGATGTTGTCCGACATGCCGCCGTCGACGCTGACGTACGTACGCAGCCCCTCCAGGGGCTTGATGGTGCCGACCTCGTACAGCGTGAAGGCGGTCGGTCCGACGATGGCGCGCCCCGGCTCGACGGAGATCCGCGGGGTGGCGAGCCCGGCCGCCTCGCACTCGCGGGTCACGATGTCGTCGAGCGCCTTGGCGATCTCGTGCGGCTCGCGCGGGTCGTCCTCGGAGGTGTACGCGATGCCGAGCCCGCCGCCCAGGTCGATCTCGGGCAGCTCCACCCCGTGCTCGTCGCGCACCTCGGCGAGCAGCTGCACCACGCGCCGGGCGGAGACCTCGAAGCCGGCCATGTCGAAGATCTGCGAACCGATGTGCGAGTGGATGCCGATGAGCTCAAGACCGTCGAGAGTGAGCGCCCGGCGCACCGCCTCGGCTGCCTGTCCCCCGGCCAGCGCGATCCCGAACTTCTGGTCCTCGTGCGCGGTGGCGATGAACTCATGGGTGTGGGCCTCGACGCCGACCGTCACCCGGATCTGTACGCGCTGCCGCTTGCCGAGCCGCTGCGCGATGTGCGAGACCCGGGCGATCTCCTGGAAGGAGTCGAGCACGATGCGGCCGACACCGGCGGCGACCGCTCGCTCGATCTCGGCGACGGTCTTGTTGTTGCCGTGGAAGGCGATGCGTTCGGCGGGCATCCCGGCGTCCAGCGCGGTGGTCAGCTCGCCACCGGAGCAGACGTCGAGGTTGAGCCCCTCCTCCTGGAGCCAGCGCACGACGGCGCGCGACAGGAAGGCCTTTCCGGCGTAGAACACGTCGGCGTCGCGTCCGAAGGCGTCGGCCCAGGCGCGGCAGCGGGCCCGGAAGTCGCTCTCGTCGAGGAAGTAGGCAGGGGTGCCGAACTCCTCGGCCAGCCGCGTCACTTCGATGCCCCCGACGGTGATCGCACCGTTCTCGTCGCGGGTGACGGTACGGGCCCAGACCTTCTCGTCCAGGGCGTTGAGATCGGCGGGCGGGGCGGTGTAGTGCCCCTCCGTCATGACATCGGCGTGACGGGGCCCGGCGGGGTGTGCGGATCGGCTCATGGTGTTGCTCTGCTCTCTCGGATCTCTCAGAGGACTTCGGGTGCGCTGATGCCGAGCAGGGACAGGCCGCCTGCCAGCACCGTCCCGGCGGCTTCGGCAAGAGCGAGCCGGGAACGGTGGGCGGCCGAGGGTTTCTCGTCACCGACGGGGAGCGGCGAAGTGCTGTCGTGGAAGTCGAAGAAGGCCAGCGCGAGGGCTTCCAGCTGCCGGGCGACCCGGTCGGGCTCACGGTGCCGGGCGGCGGCGGCGAGCACCGAGGGGTGGTCGGCGAGCAGCGCACCGAGCACGGGCGCGTCCACGCTCTCCTCGTACGCCGCGGCGAACCCGAGCTGCCGCGCGTTGCGGCCCAGCGCACGGATCCGGGCGTGCGCGTACCGCACCCGGAACAGCGGGTTGCTCTCCTGCTGTACGAGCAGCTCGTCGCTCCCCGTGCTGCGGGGCCGGTCGTGCGGGGCGGCCCGCAGCAGCGCCCAGCGCGCGGCGTCGCTCCCGAGCCGTTCGAAGAGATCGCGGTCGGCGGCCGGCACCGGCATCACATGCAGCGCCTCCCCGCCCGCCGTCCGCTCCCCGACCTCGGCCCCCTGGGCCCGGAGCAGCCGCTCGACGGTCCCGGTGACGACCCGGGCGCGGAGCTCCTCGACGGGTACGAACGAGATCGAGGTGCCGGCGAGGGCGTCCCCGTGCCCGTACGTCGTGCCGTGCGCGTCGACGGCCCGCACCAGTGTGTCGAGGCCGCGCGCACCGGCTTGCAGCGTGAAGTTCAGGAATCCCGGTCCGGTGACCTCGACGTCCCCGATCCCCGGCGCCTCCAGCACGCGTTCCCGGAGGATCTCGGCCACGTCCCTGGCCGGCAGCGCGGCGGGCCCGGCCAGCTGGAGGGCGACGGCACAGGCGTACTCCCCGCGCCCGCCGGGCCGGGTCCGCTCCACCCGCACGCGCGCGGGCACGGGCGCTCGCAGGGCGTTCTCGTCGACCGCGCGGCGCACAGCGTGCAGCACGGTCCTGGAGAGGTCGGCGGGGGTCACAGGACAAGCGTATGGGAGGAAGGGGGGCACCCCGCGACCCGGTTTCGCCATGCGGTCACCCCGCGGCGCGCTCCGCGGTCCCGGCGCTCCGTCTGTCGTCGAGCGACGGCGGCTCCTCCCGCTCCATCAACTGCCGCACGAGCCGCACCAGCTCGGTCGGCTCGAAGGGCTTCTCCAGGAAGGCGTCGACCCCGGCAGCGACGCCGTTGTCCACCTCGTACGGCGTACAGGCGCTGATGATCGCCACGGGCAGATGTCTGGTCCGTGGATCGGAACGCAGTCTGGTGGCGGTCTGCAGACCGTCCAGCCTGGGCATGACGACATCGAGCGTGATCACATCGGGGCGGACCCGATGCACCAGATCCAGACACTCGACACCATCGGCCGCGGTCACGACCTCGAAGCCCTCAAGCTCAAGGTTGACCCTGATCAACTGCCGGATGACCTTGTTGTCGTCGACAACAAGCACGCGGCCACACGCCCCTGACACACTTCGAGGGTAGGCGGGACGTAGGGGCTGCGTCCGGGTTTTGCCCATTTCCGCCCCCGGACGGGTGGCGCGACGGGTGGCCGGATGCATCCGGAGCGCACCGCACACCCCCGCCATGTGGCCCGCACCGCCCCTCCGGCGACCCGGAAATACCTGTTCACGGACACCCCGCGGAAGCTGGTAGTGTTTCACCCGTCGCCGAGCAACACAGCGATACGCCCTCGTAGCTCAGGGGATAGAGCATCGGCCTCCGGAGCCGTGTGCGCAGGTTCGAATCCTGCCGAGGGCACCTTGGAAAAGGTGTCGAGAAGGGCCCTTCGATCAGGCAACAAGCCCGATCGAGGGGCCTTTTTCATGTACGCCTTTCGCGCCGGGCCCCGTGTACGTCTTTCGTGTACGGCCCTGCCGCAGGCCCGCGCCCTCCCGTCTCCCCGCCCGGTACGCGATGCCACTCACCGTGATCTTCGAACTCAAGCAGTGGGGCACCTGGACCGTCACCGATGAGCCAAATTTCCCGAACGCCGCGTTTGCGGGCGCGACCCCAGTGGTTCCGACCCGACGCGAGCCATCTGAAATCCAGGAGGTGCGGACCGTGGTACATGCGGCCTACGCCCCCGCGTCCTCCGGCCCGTCGGAGCCGATCTGTTCGGCCCGCAGCGCCAGGTCCTGAAGCACATCGGCGGAGGAGACGTCCGTCTGCCCGGAGTCGTGCACCTGGGCCAGCATCGCGAAGGCCAGGGTGAACGCGCCGACGAGCTGCTCCACGGCGTGGCCGACCTCGTGGCCGACCAGCGTCGCGACCTCTTCGATCGAGGCGTCCTCGGGAACGGTGATCCGGGGCATCGTCTCGTTCAGGAGTACGGTCACCACGCTGGGGTCGGTGTCCAGGTCGTCGCGGTCGACATTCTCTTCGAGCAGCCGACGGATCTCGCCCGCCTCCGTGAGGATGCCCACCACCCGCTTCACCACTTCACTCTGCTCCATCCAGCGAGCATAAGCGCGCAGTCATGCGGCCGGTGATCAATCGGCGTTTCCCGCCGCCGTCCGAGAAAATGAGGCCCCGACTCTCTCCGGCAAGCGCCCCGCAGCACCCGTGCTTTCCCGGCCCGCGCCTGGTCATCCGACCACATCCGCCATCCGTTGCGGCAGCAGGCGCCAGTCCTCGACTGCACCCCGCACAAGCTGCTGAAGCCTCGCCCTCCCCTCGGATCCTCAGCAAGCCACCGACTGCCTGGCCGGCCGTCTCGTGCAATTGCTCCTTCCCTTCAAGATGTCCCGGGCCAGCGCCGCGAGACCGTCACCTCCCGTCCGCGACGCTTCCTGACAAGCCTCTTCCAGGTCTCGTCGCTGACCTACTCCACCGCCCTGTCGGCGATGGCCGCCGCGCCGCCGTCTTCTTCGAGGGTGTTCATACAGAACTCAGCCACCGCCTCCAGGCGACGGAGCTCAGGGGACAACGCGACGGCCGGCCGTAATCGCGAGGCAACGTACGCCCTGTCCCGTGACCCGGTTCTTGCAGAGCCGCCCCCAGCTCACACCTTCTCGACCAGGGCCCGGGAGTGTGTGGCCGTGAGCATCTCAATGTCCTCCACTTCGGAGGTCAGGATCGTCACGCGGCCCGGCGGCGCCGGTGCGGTCGCGCACAGCATCGCGTCGATGGCGTAGCTGTGACCGTGCAGCCCCGTTCCCCGCAGCAGTGCGGCGGCGGACTGCGCGAGAGCCTGAGTGACCGGCTCCACACGCAACCGCGACAACGCCCACCCCAGTGCGGCGTCATTCGTGCCAGGTGATTCCCAAGCTCGGAGCACGAGTTCGATGCTCGTCGCCCCCTCACGCTCTGCGGTCCGACCGCCTCTCGGGCACCTGTCCGGGAGAGCCCAGGCGTTGCCCCGTCCGGTCACACCACACTGCCCTTGGATACCTGGACCAGCGCACACTCACCGCGTATCCAGGAAGGGTTGGACACCCCACGCCGGAAAGAAGTTCCCTTGCGCGATCACGAGATCCACCGAAGCACCGGAGCCGACAACGGGCGCATCACCTCCTTCAAGCCTGCGGCCACACCACATGCGGTCCCTCTCGGCCTCCTCGCTCTTCAGGCCGACGTCGGGAACGCCGCCGTCGTCCAGATGCTCCGTCAGGCCGGCCATGTCCCAGCACAATCGGACCAGCACCAACACGGCCCCGACTGCGGCCACCAGGAAGGCCGGGCGACGGAACGACCCGCAGTACAGCGCTCCGCGGTGCACGAGGTTCTGCGCACCAGAGGCCGGCCGTTGGACAAGGCGACCCGCACCGACATGGAAGCCCGGCTCGACGCGGACTTCTCCGACGTCCGCATTCACAACGACAGCACGGCGAAGGCGTCCGCGGCCGAGATCGGCGCCCGCGCCTACACCTCCGGGAACCACATCGTCCTCGGCGACGGCGGTGGCACCAAGCACACCTTGGCCCACGAACTGACCCATGTCATTCAGCAACGTCAAGGCCCCGTCACCGGGACCGACAACGGTGCGGGGCTGAAGGTCTCCGACCCCTCCGACCGGTTTGAACGCGAGGCCGAAGCAAACGCCACACGACTGATGAGCGCCCCCAGCCCACAGGGTGAACGCCTGGACGACGAACAGAACCAGGCAGACCGATCGGCCGAGAGCGGGGAACCCACCATCCAACGAGCGATCGGGCTGGAGATCGAGGTCGACCGTCCCGTCGTCCGGCACAACGGTGAGAACGTCATGAGCGGCAACAGCACCGGATTTACCTTGGCGGAAAATCAGCAGCGCGGCATCAAGGTTGTCTCGGATGCACGCTGGCTCCCGGACAAATCGGGGCTCTACACGAATGCAGAAATCGTATCGGGGCCCGCTTCAGTACTGCCTGGCGAAGAATTCCCTCCCCTCAGTGACACGCTCGGACATCTTGAGGATGCTCACAGGCGGCTCTACGGCCCGACCGCAAGCTCCCCAAATTCCGAGAAGCAGATGAAGACTCTCTTTGCCGACGAGGGCTACGCCGCCAAAGAGGGGTTCAAGACGGCCAGAGTGGCACCCGAGAACGCACACGTGGAGCGCGGTGGACGAGACGGTGGCGGGCTGTTCGTCCATCAGACCGTGGGAGTTCCTCTGCATGGCATGGCAGGGTTCTTCACCAATGCACTCAGTGAACCTGACGGTAGAACGAACTCCGGGAACAAGATCCGCGCCACGAAAAACCATTCAGAGAGACACCTCGCCAAGTCGCTCGAATTCGGTTCGGCTCTGGCTGAAATGTATGCGACCAGCATGTTTGCGGATGATCAGGCGATTCATGTGGATCGCGAGGAACTGCGCGGGTTCGGCGCCTTGTTCTACACCCAGGTGGCCGCCTTGGCCGACAAGGGCCGCAAGGGCAGCCCCGAACTCTCCGCCGGCCAGATAAAGAACAAGACCGCTGCACTGTCCCGCGTCGGTCTCGAATCGGTACGGCTCACTCTTTCCGGGAGTGTTCAAGAATTCCTACGGGAGAACTCCGGAGAAATCGATCAGGCTTTCTGGAGACACTACGGGGAAGTCAACCCGATGAAGGAAGGCGAGAAGCCCATAGACACCGGGGACATGGAGATCTTGAACACTTACGCCACGTCCGCCCTCAAAGGTGAAGAACCCATTAAATCCGGATCTCAGAACTACGCCTTCGGCGGCATGACGGAGCTGCCGCGTCCGGACAATGTCCAGGGCGTCCCGGTGGTTCCCCTGGAACTGCGCTCATTCGGCCCCTCGCTCACGAACTTCCAGGACTTGCGAGGAGACGTCGGGCTGCTGGAGAAATGGTCCCGGGAAGCATTTGACGGCGCCCTGGCGGCACGCAACGGGCCGGCTTCCTCGTCGGCGCAACAGGAAGCGGGCGGCCAGCCGGCCGTCGCGTGGGAGGTTTTCGCCGGACAGGCAGTCGAGGAAGCCACTCGTCTCTACTACGGAGACACAAGCCGTCAACGCCAAATGGTGGCCACGCTGGTTCAGGTCGCCGCGCGCAGTGCCACCTCTCCCGAATCGCAGCAAGCGGCCGCGGAGTGCATCAGTCGCCTCATACGAATCCTCAAGAACGAGCTGCCTTTGCAGGAGGTCCGGGGAATCATGGATGCCCTGACTCCGATGGCCCCGACGGATCCCATACTGGCAACAATCAGGCGACAGTTGACAGCGCTCGGAGCATGATCGTGATGAGTGTTTCCTCGCCGTGTGCGCGGGGGCGGCAGCGTCGGCGACGGCCCGTACGAACCCGTCCCCACCTCAGGCCGAGGCACGCTTGCGGGGGGCCGCCTTCTTCGTCGCCTGCTTCGATTCCGACTTCGCGGTGGTCTTCTTCGCCGTCGTCCTGGTGCCCGTCTTGGCGGCCGACTTCTTCGTCGACCGCGCGGCGGTCTTCTTGGCGGGCGCCCTGCTCGATGCGGACTTCTTCGTGGTCGCGGCCGTCTTCTCGGCGGCCTCGGTGGCCTTCTTCTTCGCCCCGGTTCCGCCGGACTTCTTGCGGCCGCTGAGCGAGGTGACCTTGGCCACCGGGGCGTCCGCCGACTCCTCCTCGGCCTCCGGCTCCTCGCCGCGGGCCTCCTTCGCCGCCCGGACGCTGCTCTCCAGGGCCGCGATCAGGTCGATGACCTTGCCGCCGGACTCGTCCGCCTCCGCCGGCTCCAGGGTCCGGCCCTCCGCCTTCGCGGCGATCAGTTCCTCGACGGCCTCGCGGTAGTCGTCGTGCAGCGAATCCATGTCGACCTCGCCGAGGGTTTCCATCAGCGCGTCGGCCAGGTCGAGTTCGGCGTCGCGGACCCTGACCTCGGTCTCCGGGGCGACGCCCTCCGGGCTGCGGATCTCGTCCGGCCAGAGCAGGCCGTGCATGGCAATCACATCGTCGACCACCCGCAGCATGCCGAGCCGCTCGCGGCCGCGCAGCGCGTACTTCGCCACGGCGACCTTCCGGCTCCGCTTCAGCGCCTCACGGAGCAGCGTGTACGGCTTGGCCGCCGGGACCCCGTTGGCGGAGAGGTAGTACGCCGCGTCCATCTGGAGCGGGTCGATCGAGGCGGCCGGCACGAAGGCCACGATCTCGATCGTCTTGGCCGTGGGCAGCGGAAGCGAGCCCAGGTCCTCGTCGGTGATCGGGATCATCGAACCGTCGGCCTCCTCGTACGCCTTGCCGATCTCGGCGGCGGAGACTTCCTGCTCGTCGATCTCGCAGACCTTCCGGTAGCGGATCCGGCCGCCGTCGGCGAGGTGGATCTGACGGAAGGAGATCGAGTGGTTCTCGGTGGCGTTGACCAGCTTGATGGGGATGCTGACCAGCCCGAAGGAGATGGCGCCGTTCCATATGGACCTCACCGTTCACCCCTTGTGTCCGTGTAGATACCTATAGGTCCGTGAATCATGTGATTCTTATCGTATGACGCCGATCACAGAGGTGGAGGGGCGGCGGCTGGCGCTCAGCAATCTGGACAAGGTGCTGTATCCGGCCACCGCGACCACCAAGGGCGAGGTGCTGCACTACTACGCGGCCACTGCCGCGGGGGCCCTGCTGACACATCTGCGCGACCGGCCCGTTTCCTTTCTGCGCTATCCGGACGGGCCGGACGGACAGCGCTTCTTCACCAAGAATCCGCCGCCGGGTACGCCGTCCTGGGTACGGACCACCCCGGTGCCGCACCACGAGGACAAGAAGGCCAGGCAGGTGGTGGTGGACGATCTGGCCTCGCTGATGTGGGCGGCCAATCTGGTGGTGGAGTTCCACACCCCGCAGTGGCGGGCCGATGCGCCGGGGGTCGCCGACCGGATGGTGTTCGACCTGGACCCCGGCGCGCCCGCGACCGTCGTGGAGTGCTGCGCGGTGGCGCTGTGGCTGCGCGAGCGGCTGGCGGCGGACGGGTTGTGCGCGTACGGGAAGACGTCCGGGTCGAAGGGGCTGCATCTGCTCGTACCGCTGGAGCCGACCCCCTCCGATCGGGTGTCGGCCTACGCGAAAGGGCTGGCCGTCCAGGCGGAACAGGAGCTCGGCGACCTGGTCGTGCACCGGATGGGGCGGGCGCTTCGGCCGGGGAAGGTGTTCGTCGACTTCAGCCAGAACGCGGCGGCGAAGACCACCGCCACCCCGTACACGCTGCGCGCCCGGCCCGAACCGACCGTGTCCGCGCCCGTCACCTGGGCGGAGATCGAGGAGTGCCGGGCCCCCGGGGAGCTGGTCTTCCTGGCGGACGGGATGGGGGCACGGCTGGAGCGGTACGGGGATCTGCTCGGGCCGCTGGCCGATCCGGACCGGGCCGGACGCCTGCCCGACGCCCGGTAGGCGCGCGGTCGGACGGTCCGCTTCCCCGGTCCGGGCCGACCTGGGGCAGGGGCAGTTGGATCGTGTGGGGTTTTTCTGCCGTCCCGTCACCGGACACGGCCGTTTCGCGCCGGTCCGCCGATAGCGCATGGCATGGACATTTGTCATGCTCGCCAGGAAAAGACCGCATGTGGAGGGCGGATCGTCCGACCCGTGGTGCACACTCCTCGCAGACACTGCTTCGTTGAAATGCGTGGGGAGGCGATGGGGTGTTCGCAGGGATCGACGAGGTCGACTGGGCCTCGATGGAACATGCCTACGGGCCGGCCGGTGATGTGCCTGCCATGCTGCGGGGTCTCGCGTCGGCCGATCCGGCGGAGCGCGAGGCGTCGCTGGACGGGATGTACGGGGCGGTTCACCACCAGGGTGACGTGTACGCCTGCACGCTGGCCAGCATTCCTTTTCTCTTCGAGCTGGTCGTGGATCCGGGCATCCAGGACAGAGGCAGCATCGTCGAGCTGCTCACCAGCATCGGTGGTATCGATCTGGACGAGGACGAGATCGACGAGGACGAGATCGAGGGTGCGGCCAACTACGCGATGGCGGCGACCGCCGTCACCGCGGGCGCCGGGGTCTTCTTCGAGCTGATGGCCGACGAGGACCCG
>NZ_JBEXPH010000030.1:0-59191 GCF_040611955.1 Streptomyces sp. NPDC006510
CGCAACCGGCTCAAACGCCTGCAGTACCGGCCCGACACCCTCGACGGCTTCATAGCCGGCACCGGCCTGGCCGTCGACACCCCAACGTCACCCTAACCAGCCGAAGTCAGTAAGGAAGTGCCCGGGAGTGAGTACTGCTGGGGAACGGCCAACGCCGCACCGCCTGTGCAAATCAACTTCGTGACCGAGCGGGGCGGCTGTCCGACGCTGCCCCTGTTCATCCCGCGGCGGTTTGCTGCGCCAACGGATCAGGTCAGGGTTCGGGTGGTCGCCGAGGCGAAGCCCAGCCACGTGTGCCGGTTGCCCTCCCAACACCAGCCCACCTTCGGCGCATTACGATTGTCCCGGCCGTCCCGCCCGGTCCCATTACTGATCCACAATGCGGGTGTTCGTGCGTCGAACGCACCGTTGGCCTTCCGCAGGCGGGACCCGATGGTCATGAAGCAGTGGCCCCGTTCAAGTGCCGCCGGCTGCTGGATCACCCAGTGAATACCCTCCACCAGAAGCAGTGGAGTGCGACCCCCTTCAATAATGGCGGGTAGTGCCTCGTGAGGGCTCCAGTTCGACATGTGATCGCCTCGATCGAGACCCTCCACCACGTAGATCGGCTCGTCGGGTACGTTCACGGGCTCGATGGGTGAGAACTGATCAATATCGGGCATGTCCACCACAACGAACCCTGACTTCCCCTGATGTCGGAGCAGGGGCGCGAGGGCCGACGCGGGAACCCGGTCCGCGCGGACCACAAGAAGGCCTGCGCTGTCCCTGGTCTCCGCGGCCATGGAACGCAATTCGTCGGGCCGAAAGCCCCCGAGTTCATGCACTCCGAGTTCGATCAATCGCTCTGCTTGGTCGGTGATTGAAGGCAGAGTGTGCAATTCGACTGACATGCGACTCCATGGGAACGTCGAAGCAGGACACGTTGGACTCGACCGCCTACAACGCGGCGCAGGCCGGAATCGTTCCTCATCTCCCCAGCCAATGAGCCCCTTCCAACCTGCCGCTGAGTGAGCGGTTCCGGTGCGGGTGCTCAGATGTTCGCTGAGGCATGACGCTACTGGCTTCGGCCGGCGGGAACCGGGTTTCGTCGGACTGCGCTCCACCTCGATGTCCTCGCAGGTCACCGGCGTGAGCATGCCCTCACCCGCACGTGAGGGGCATCCGCTGGTGGGACAGACCGGCCCACGTGGCGTGCACAAGAAACCTGCGGCCTTCGTGGCTAGAGGCGACGTGTCGCAACAACGACAGAACTTGCTGGAGTTGTGAGTACTTCAGTGGCGTCCAGAGCCGGATGAGTGAGGTAGAACAGGCGGAGCTCATCCACTTCACCCTCGAAACGAGGCGGCCACTGGAGCGATGGGGTGAAGTCGTCCAAGATGAGAAGGCCGCCGGGAGCGAGTTGCTCGACGACCCCCTGCGGGTCGTCACGCTTGCCCCCGCCGTCGCAGAAGAAGACGTCGAAGGGGGCATGCTGCTCAAGCAGCCGCCAGTCACCAGTGAGAACGCTGACGCGCTCGTCGTCCGCGAAGATACCGGCCGCTCGACGGGCCAGCTCCTCGTCACGCTCTACGGTGACCAGGCGGGCCCCGGCGCCGAGGCCACTGTGCAGCCAGGCGGTCCCCACTCCCGAGCCTGTGCCGCTCTCCGCAATGATTCCGTGGGGCTTCGCGGCAGCGGCCAGCCTGAGCAGCCTGCCCACTTCAGGGATGCAGCTCTTCTTGAATCCCGCCTCGGAGGCGACACGCTCTGCGGCCACCACACGAGGCGGAACCACACGTTCTGCCATAATCACGCCTCCTTCATTGTGAACACGACGCTATCCGCCGGCAGAGACATCCGCATGAAGTTCCGCCTGTCCGGACCCGGCGAACCCCTCCGGTCCCATACCTGTTCATTGCGCGCCCCACCGTCAACTGCATCGGCTTCGACGCGCTGCGCCTAACGATGGGCATTTTCGACGGACCGTCACAACCCCGTAGAGCGGCATCGGGCCGGCAAGCCAACGCACGACTGTGATCCGTATGTGATCGGCCACTCGCAATCTCCATGGTCAGGGGATTCACGGGATGAGCGGTCAAATCGAGGCAGCACGTGACGTACCGGCGCGCGGCGATTCCGGCACTGGTGGGAGGACTTGTCCTGACAGCGCTGCCGCCGCCCTTCAGACGGTCTCCTTCAACCGCGGGCTGTTCGTCGAACCGGGCGACCTCCTGCGCCAGTGACTGCTGCTCGGCGCCTGGTCGAGCCCGGCGGGCGCGCTGCTCGGCGACTGGCTCCTGTAACGGGACACCGATGTGCTGCTTGCTCGCCGTGGTGTGGTGGGCGCTGCGGCGGCTGCCCGTTCTGCTCACCCGGACCACCGTCCCCGGCGATGGCGGAGGGCGCGGTCTGCGCGACCGTCATCGGGCTGCTGGCGAGCCAGCTGCTGCGGGTGGCTATGGACGTCCGGCCCGAGGACAGTGGGCGCTGTGGCCCACGTGGTACTGACCGTGGCTGCCGACAGCACGCATGCTCCCCAGCGGCACCGGAGCGCCGGATGCCTTTTGGCTGCTGGAGTTGGCCGATGACGGGCTCACCGGATTCATGCCGCCGCCGATGCCGGACTCGATGTGGGTGCTGAACGCCGTGTACGAGCACGAACAGGTCCCGACCGACCTGCCGTACGACGCGTGTCACCGAGCCCGGGTGAGCGAGGGAACTATCGCGCCGCAGATCGTCGGGGGTATCGACCTCTCACGCATGGGGACTGCTACCGGCGGCGGCCTGGGAAGCGCCGACCACCCCGGGTAGCCACGGCCTTCGTGAGGGAATTCGCTCGCGCCGGCCCGACTCCCTTGATGTGGTGTGATCGGCACAAGGAACTTCGGAGCTTGAGGGGGCAGCTTGTGGCAGGCGACGGATGCATCTTCTGCGCGATAGTGCGCGGTCAGGCGGATGCCAGCATCGTTCATGAAGATGAGTCGGTGATCGCGTTCATGGATCTCCGGCCCGTCAACCCGGGCCACCTGTTGGTAGTTCCCAAGACGCACGCAGTGGGGCTGGAGGATCTTCAGGAGGACGTCGGCGTCCGGGTCTGGAAGGTGGCGCACCGCCTCGGGCGGGCGTTGCGCCGTTCAGGCCTGCGGTGTGAGGGCGTCAACCTGCTCCTCGCGGATGGCGAAGCAGCGTTCCAAGAGGTTTTCCATGTACACCTTCATGTCATCCCCCGCTTCGCGGGGGATCCATTTCGCATTGATTCCGACTGGCGCGTTCATCAACGAGAGCAGCTCGACGAGACATCTGCAGCTGTCCGTAGCGGTCTCGCCGCCCTGGACGCCAGGCAAGGTTGACGCCCGATGGGCGGCGGGACACGCGGCGAATGTCAGTTGTCGGGAGTGGCTTCGGGGGCGGGCGGCCCCGCGATTGCCCTGACCGGGTCGGCACCAGCCCGTGGAAACCCGACTGCCGCAGGTGCCCGCCACGTATCTACCAGGCCGAGCACCTCGACCCTCCACCCATCGCTCGTGCCTCACCAATCCCTGGCGGCGATCAGTTTCTCCGCATCTGCGTCCGGGAATCCGTAGGCCGACGCCACGAACCAGAAGTCCTCGCCTATCTCTTCTCGCGCAACGGTCTCGATCTCGCTCCCTGCTGCCTCGAACTCGGCCTCCAGCAGGTTGAACTGCTCTGTCGCCGCCTCCGTGAGCACGTACAGGGCCGACAGATCCTCCGGCTGCTCTGCCTCGATCCGTTCGCAGAGCTTCAGCAAAATCGTCCTTCCCTTGTCGAGGACGTGATCCGGAAAATATGGGTCCGCGTACAGCTGCTGCAGAAAGGCGTGCTCATTCACGTGCTGGTTTGTGATCGGCATGGTGCCCCATCTCTTTCGAAGTGCCAACGTCCCGATCATGTACCACGCCACTGACAAGGTCGGCGCCAGACTCGGGACCAGCACTCTCACCACGCGCCGCACCCTCCACTGCGCTGCTTCGTGATCCATGCGCGAGCTGCATCGGTGAGCCGCCGTTGGTAGCGGCTTCGCCGGGCGGTGGCCTTGCGGCGTCGAACTCCGGCGCCGGGACGGTCGGCCGTCGGCAGTGGCTTTCTCTCCCTGCCCGCTCGGCGCCTGGACCTCCCACCGCACTGACCCCGGCCCGCCGAAGGACCGGGCGGAACCGTTCCAGCAGGGCAACAACCGCGTTTCGGCCGGCTCGCAGGTGAGCGTCTCCCCCTCCTCGTACGGGGCCCCACCACTGACAGCCCCCACGCGGTACGTTCCTTCGTTGCCCGCGTCATCATGGCCTACGGTCCGGCGAGTCCTCGTCTTCCGGCAGACCTGACGACGGGCACCCCATCCGATTGCCGACCGCCGGAGGCACACGGTCCAACGCTCAAACGTTCAACCCCGGCCACGCCCCCAGCGACCTTCGCAGCGTCGCTCGGAGCGGGCACCGTGTTCATCGTGGCCGCTCCCTGCTCCAGCCCGGTCCGGACGAAGGACCCTAGCTCCGCTCGGTGGCGTGCTCCTTGAGGAAAGCTCCTGCGTGGGCGGCGGCCTCTGCCTTCGTGGCGTAGTACGACGTGCTGTCGGCCTCATCGCGCGTTCCATCGGCTCCCTCTCCGACCCACCGCCAGCCGCCCGACGACTGATCACGGGTCAATACGGCGCTGCCACCGCACAGTTCGACGAGGCTCGAATCCGCTTCCGCGGAGGCCGACCTGTCGATGGCTTCGGGCCACTTCTTGCGGGCGCCCTGTCGGGTGATACCCCAAGCAGTACCCAACTGCTCGTAGCTCGCGCCGTAGGAGCCGGCGGTCCTGGCCGCGATTGCCGTCAGCCGTTTGACCTCCGCGTCCACCACCTTCCAGGTGGTGAGGATCGACAGAGTCACGTCGATGGGGTCGGCATCCCACATGCGCTCTTCAGGAAGTCCGGTCGCTCGGGCGCGCATGGCCGAGGCAAGTGGATTGAGAGCGTCCAGAAGAGCCGTGTCGAGGGCTGTCTGTTCCGCAGTAGTGATCTCAGGCAGCGTCATGTGGGTAACTTTAGTTACCAAAAATAGATCACGCAACTAAAGTTACCCAAGTCGCCGCGGCACCCCGCCGTCAGGGGACGCCCCGCCACCCCACGCGCCGCCGTCGCCATGCTGTTCATCGGCTGGGTCTCCAGTCACCTCGGCGCCACACGCACTCTCGTCATGGGCCTGGCGGTCATCGTCGTCTTCGCCGCTCTCGCCGGCTCCACCAACTCCATCAACGGCATCGTCGGCTTCCGTGCCGGCCGGGGTCTGGGCAACGCACTGTTCATCGCGACCTCCCTCGCCGTCATCGTCGCCTCCGCGAGTGGCGGGTTCGGCGGGGCGATCATCCTGTACGAGACCGCGCTCGGCCTCGACATCGCCGTCGGCCCGCTGCTGGGCGGCGAGTTGGGCGGCATCAGCTGGCGCGGCCCGTTCTCCGGCGTCGCCGTGCTGCTGGCCGTCGCACTGGTCGCGACGCTCGCCTTCGTCTCGAACCGCACGCATGCTGCTCGCATGGCCTGTTCGAGACGAGTGAAGGCGGCCCGGTCCCACTGCATGCCACGCAGCTGGAGGAGGAAGCTGCCCTCCTCCGCGTTGAACTCCCGCCTCAGAATTTCGATCGTCTCGTCCATGAGATCAGATCATGACAGCTGCGAAAGGCCTCGGTTCAGCGGGACCGGGAGCTCACCGCGCACCTTGTTCAGATCCACCTGTCCGGTTCACCGGGCCCCCAGCCCCGCTGCAGGGACTGCGTCTCCGTCACCGCCATCCGCGCCGACAACCACGCGTCATACACCGCGGCCAGGCGCGGCCCGCCGCTGCCCGAGCGGACCTGGTCGCGGTACACGTGCAGCTCGGACTTGGGCATCCTGCCCACCCAGCCGACGTACTCAAGCAGTGTCATCCCCCGGCCACGCGCCTCCTCGGTGAGGATGGTCCGGTGGTGGTCGGAGATCTCGCCGATGTGCTCCGGGTGCACTCTCGTACGGATGAGGGTGCCGTCGCGCAGCTTGTCCATGGTCCAACCGGCGTTGTCGTCGGCGGCGTTACCGCCGTTGCGTCGCATGGTCATGCCCAGGATTGTCGTTCCTGTGCCCGGCCTGTCGCCACCCCTGCGACACGCATGGGCAAGGCATCCTCGGCGCAGGTGCCTGCATGCTCCACCCGCGACCTGTGGAGGGTCGATCGACTTCCGGCCATTGGCTACGGAACGGGATCGAGGTGGCCTTCGAGGACGGTCCGGGTGATCAGGGGGCGGTCCCAGAGGGCGAGGACTTCGTTGGCGATCGCCACGATCGGGAGCGGATGCGGACTGCCGTGCACCTTGATGGCGGCCGCCGACAGACTGCGCGGGACGGCCCCGGCGTCGAGCAGGACACGCCACTCCTCCGGCCCGAGCTCAAGGAACTCCAGTCCGGTCAGCTTGGCGATCTCCAGTGGATCGGCGAGCGTTCCGGGGTACGCGGTGAGCGTCCGCAGGCGGGGCAGCCCGGTTATGGGGGCAAGGCTCAGCGGCTCGTCCTCCCACCAGCCGATGGACAGAACCTCCAGCCCGGGGTGGGCAGCGGCCTGGATGCTTCGCAGGCTCCGGATGTTCACGTGGGCGACGGGCTGGTCCTGGTGAGGGTCGCCGTGCCATTCGTTGCGCCGGTTCAAGACCAGATCTGTAAGGGAGTCGGCGAGCAGTTCGGCGCCGATGTACTGCTCATGGTCGATGATGATGATCTGGCCCGCATGTCCGCGTGGGCCCGGTGTCAGATCGACCGCGATCCGGTCGCCGCCGCCGCTGTCGCCGAAGACGATCCAGCCGGGTGAGCCGACCAGCCCCTGCACCGGGGCGTCGGGTGGGGTGGCGACCGCCGCCATTGCCCCGAACCGCCAGGGGCACGGACGGGACGACGCGTCGGCAATGTACAGGTCGTCCAGGGAGAAGAGCTCGCAGCCGACCGCTCGGGACACTCGCGCCGGTGCCTCGTAGTCGTCGCCCCAGTCCTCCCACCTCGACCGCGTCACCCGGTAGAGCACCTTGAGCTCGTCGGGCAGGTCGACGCCGAGGCGCGCTTCCGCGGCGGCGATCTCTTCCTCGGTGGCGCCGACGGCATCGGGGATGCGTGTGCGGAGCGTCCGCTCCAGCAACGCCGGATCCGCGGACGGGGCCGGCATCGCGTCCGGCACAGGGTCGGGAAGGCGGCGCCAGGGCTCGGGGACGGAGCCCTCGACCAGGATGAGCGAACCCGGGTACGGGTTGCCGATCCCGGGCTCCGCGGCGGGGCTGGGACTGAGCAGGTGGAGCACGGACTTCCCGGTCGGCTCGATCTCCGCCGTGAACGAAATGCTGTCGGCGCCGGTGCCCGCGAGGGCGCGCTGCACCCGCTTCACCGCATTGAACTCGTCCTGCATGTCCTCGGCCCTGACCGATCGTCCGGGCGGCGGGAACCCTCGCTCCTGGGGAATGCTCCACCCATACGCGCCTATCTGTCCCGCCACGTGACCGCCCGAGCCGGCGAGACGCTCCGCGTTTCCGGCCCGCAGAAGCCTCAGCAACGGTTTCCAGGTCGCGAAATCATCTATCAAGGGCATGGGTGCCTCCGGCCGTAGACATGGTGGGTGAAGGTGATTATCACGGATGGCCACGGCCCCGCCCGAGCCGCCCGCGCCGCCCGAATCACCAGTCACGGAGGTGATCCGATCCCGACCACCTTCCAGGTCGTTCCGTCAGGAGCTCCGAGCGCGATCAACGAGCAACTCCGCCAGAGAGTCGACGAATTGCGTGAGCCAGTCCAGTCGCGCCCCTCCCCGCGCCCGGCGAAATCCGTGGCGGCGGCCCCAGAACGCAGACTGGACTGCATGGAACTGCGCCCAACGCCGGGCGCGTTCGCGATCGACTTCGGCGGCGTCGGCGAAGACGTACAGGGCTCGGTCCATCGCCGTCCGCAGGTCGCCCGCTGCGAGGAGCGTCAGCGCCCGCGACCTGAGCAGAATTCCGGCGTCGTATGCGGGGTCTCCCACGTACCCCTTGGGGTCGACGGCCAGCCACGGCTCACGGTCGGCGCGCAGGATGTTGCCGGCATGCAGGTCGCCGTGGATAAGGGTGTCCGGCTGATCACGGCCCAGCTCCTGGACGGTCGCCACGGCCGCGTCCACCGCGTACCGGGACAACGTATGCGTCAGCTCCTCGGTGTCCCTGCGGAGTTGGGATTCCCAGGCGTCGGCCTGCTCCCGGAGCCGGGGTAGTTCTGGCGGCGCGGGGATCGCCAGCCGATGACTGATGCGCCCTGCTGTCGCCACCACCTCATCGCCCTCTTCGATCTCCGCCAGGGTCGACGCCCGGGCCCGCTCCAGCAGCATCGCGAAGTGCTCGTCGTCACGCTCGTGCAGCAGCACGGCTCCGCGTCCGCCCCAGGCCGCAAACGCGTCCGGCTCGTGGACGTTGCCAGGATGGGGAAAGGACACCTTCACCACGGCCGCTCCCTCTGCCGGCCGTCGCACCGGAACAATGACCCCGACGCCCCCATGCATGATTTCGCCGTCCGGCACGCATCCCCAGCGCCCCAACAGCTCTTCCACAACCCCGGGCAGTTCGACGAGCCAGGCCGCTCCGGGCTCACCCTCGCGCTCGATCGTGCTCCTCGCGAACCCCTCTGGTACGTCAATCATTCCCGCACCCTACGCACCAGCCGAGTGTCAAACCGGACCGGTGGCACCTCTCTCGTCCCGGCACAGGCGCCTCCGAGCTCCGCTCACCTCGCGGAAGACTCGCATCCTGCGATACGCCCCGGTGGTGGCTGCCGGCCCGTTGCCGCCGCCCAGCGTTCGGCCGCGATCATCAGGATCCCAGTGGCCGGGGCCTTGATCTGCCCGTAGCGCAGCAGGTCAGGCGCGCTGTGGGCCAGCCGTCGTTTGAACGCGCCCCATTCCCGACGGGCGGCTTCATCGGCACGCAGGCAGCCGCGGAACAAGAGAGCGAAACGGCAGTTCGGGCCGCCTTCCTCACGCAGGTGGACATTGCACCTTCGTGCGCCCGCCGGCGGGGCGAACACCAGCTTGCGGCACTCCTGCCCGCCGGAAATCTCCGCTCGGTTCCACGGCTCGGGCCGGCAACGGAAACCGATCGCGGCAAGGAGCCCGATCTGCCGGGCTTCATGGATCGCATCGACGCGCACCTGGATGTCCACGCAGTCCTTGGCCGTCAGGCCCGGCACCGCTGTGGTCGATCGCGCGCGCATGACTCCCCAGGGCCTTGTGCAACTCCCCGGCCAGCCGCTCGAAATCCACCGGCCACTGCGACTGGTACTCCAGCACGGCCACCGCGGCCGCCTCATCGGCAAACGGCATGCCTCCAGTCTGAACGCTCACGAGCCTCCTGGACGCTGAACAACCGGAATCAGGCTGCCGCACAGGGAGCAGTTCGCCCACGACCGGATCGCACCGCATCTGACAGACACTGAGGCCGAACTCGCCTCAATCTCCTGGCCGGATGCGCCCTCCGAGCTCTTGAGCCTTCTCAGCTCTCTCCGCCTTCTCAACCAAGGCGCGGCACATACCCCGACCGCCCAACTGCCGTCGGCCGTAAGTCAGTCCGCCTCGGCCTCATCCGCCGCGAGCCCTCGCGCTCCAGTCGCCCCCGCCCGCAGGCCGTCCATCACAAGGTCCAGGAGGCGCGTCGCTCGCGGCTGCCAGTCGCTGTGCGGGTCGAGCTGCCAGAGCCCGGCGATGGCGAGCACGAAGTCGTCGGGGGTGAGACCCGGGCGGATGGCGCCGGCCTTCTCGTTGGCGTTCAGCAGCATTGTGACCGCCTGAGTGACCGGGCCGTGCCCGAGTTGCGCCAGGCTGCCGTACTTGCTGGTGGACTTGCGCAAAGCGTCGGCCAGGCCGGCCTTGGCCATGGCGTACTGGGCAAGACGGTCCATCCACTCCCTGAGGGCCCGGTCGGGTGCGCGAGTCCGGAGGAGCTGGGCCGCAGTGTCGGCGACCTGCTGCATCTCGTAGCGGTAGACCTCCAGGACAAGTGCCTCGCGGTTGGGGAAGTTGCGGTAGAACGTCCCCTGCCCGACGCCCGCCTTCTTCGCGATGGTACTCAACGGGGCGTCAGCCGCCCGCGTCAGCTCCGCCAGTGCGACTTCCAGGATGCGCTCACGGTTCCGTTGCGCGTCCGGGCGCAGCGTCGCGCTCTTCTCGCCCCGCACTCGTCCTCCTCCCGGAAGGCGCAGCCAAGTTCGCCCTTGCTGAGCGGACAGCTGTCCGCTAGGTTCGACGAAAAGCGGACAGCTGTCCGCTTGGCTTCACCATAGCGGCAGATCCGGCCGGTGTGGCCGACCTGTGCCCACCATCAACGGTTCATTCATCCTTATCGCCCTCTCCCTCCCGGAATGCCCAGCGGGATCGTCTTGTTAGACGCGCATCAGCAATCAGCAATGCGAAAGAAGGCTGATCATGACCCCATCGACGTCCAGTGCCATCACCCTGAACATCAATGGCGAGAAGTACACACTGCCCGTCGACCATCGCACCACCCTGCTCGACGCCCTGCGCGAGCATCTCGATCTGACCGGCTCCAAGAAGGGCTGTGACCAGGGGCAATGCGGCGCCTGCACGGTGCTGCTCGATGGGCGTCGGGCTGTGTCCTGCCTCCAGCTCGCGGTCGCGGCCGAGGGGCGCGCGATCACCACCATCGAGGGCGTGGCCGATGGCGAACGGCTCCATCCGGTGCAGCAGGCCTTTCTCGACCTCGACGGCTATCAGTGCGGCTACTGCACACCCGGGCAGATCTGTTCCGCCATCGCGGTGATCGAGGAGCACGCGGCGGGCTGGCCGAGCGCGGTGACCGGCGACGTCCGGCCCGAAGCGGGGGTGCCCGGGCTCAGCGCCGAAGAGATCCGCGAGCGCATGAGCGGCAATCTGTGCCGCTGCGGCGCCTATGTGTCGATCGTGCAGGCAGTCGCGCGAGCGGCGGAAGCAGCCGGGGCCCAGGGCAAGGAGACAGTGGCATGAGGGAATTCGGATACGAACGAGCCTTCGACGTTTCCGGAGCGGTCGCCCTGCTCGGTTCCGATCCCGATGCCCGCTTCCTCGGCGGCGGCACCAACCTCGTCGACTTGATGAAGGCCGGCGTGGAAAGGCCGGCACTGCTTGTCGACGTGCGAGAACTCCCGCTCGACAGTGTCGAGTTAACCCATGACGGCGGATTGCGCATCGGTGCGACCGTCACCAACAGCGATCTCGCGGCTCACCCCGACGTACGGCGTCACTACCCGGCGTTGGCGCAGGCCGTGCTCGCCGGCGCCTCCGGGCAGCTGCGCAACATGGCCACGGTCGGCGGGAATCTGCTCCAGCGGACCCGTTGCGGCTACTTCACCGACATCAGCAGACCGTGCAACAAGCGTGCCCCCGGCAGTGGTTGCCCTGCCGTCGACGGCGAGCACCACAACCACGCGATCCTCGGCGCCTCCGAGCACTGCATCGCCACCCATCCGTCGGACATGGCGGTCGCGCTCGCCGCGTTCGACGCCGTCATCTCGTACGAAACGGCGGACGGGCCGGGCGAGTTGCCGATCGACGGGCTCTATCCTGCCGTGGGCGACACGCCACACATCGAAACCGCTCTTCCGCCTGGCGCGCTGATCACCGGGGTCACGCTGCCGGCCGCCCCGGTGGCCGCCGGCTCGCGGTACCGGAAGGTGCGTGAGCGCGCCTCGTTCGCCTTCGCGATCGGCTCGACCGCCGCCGCGCTCGACGTCCAGGACGGTGTCGTACGCGAAGTCCGTCTCGCGCTCGGGGCCGTCGCGTCGAGGCCCTGGCGAGCGCGGACGGCCGAGCAGGCGCTGATCGGCGGACCGGCGAGCGCGGAGGCGTTCGCCGCCGCGGCCGATGCCGAACTGGCGGCCGCCAAGGCCCTTCCCGACAACGGATACAAGGTGACGCTGATGCGCAACCTCATCGTGGCCGAGCTGACCGGACTCACCGAGGAGGTCTCCCGATGACCACGACGACCGGGGGCGCCGCCGTGACCGGAGCCGTCGGCTCCGCCCGCACCCGGCTGGAGGGCCGTGACAAGGTCACCGGTGCGGCCCGCTACGCCGGAGAGGTTCCCTTCACCGAACTCACCCACGGTTGGCTGGTGTTGTCGACCGCGGCCCGTGGCCGGATCCGCTCCGTGGAGGATGGCCCCGTCCTGGCCATGCCCGGCGTTCTCACGGTGCTGCACCACGGAAACGCACCGCGCGTCGACACCGAGTACGTGGGCATGCTGGGGCGGCCGAACCCGATCGTCGGTATCTTCCAGCACGATCGAGTGCCCTTCGCGGGCTGGCCTGTGGCGCTGGTGGTGGCCGAGACCTCCGAGCAGGCCAGGGAGGCCGCCGAGGCACTGGTGGTCCGGTACGACGAGGAACCGCACGATGTCGCGTTCCACTCCGGCCGTTCGGACGCCTACACGCCGGAGAACACCCCGATGGTCCAGGCCGAGACGGAGAAGGGGGACGTGGAGGCTCAACTCGACGCCTCCGCCTTCGTCGTGGACGCGGAGTACACCACTCCGGAGGAGTACCACAATCCGATGGAGCCGCATGCGGCGACGGCCCGCTGGGACGGCGGCCGACTCGACGTCATCGACTCCAACCAGGGCAGCAGCTGGGTGGCGAGCGAGCTGGCGCAGCTCTTCTCCCTCGATCCGGCCGCCGTTCGGGTACGTTCCGAACACGTCGGGGGTGCCTTCGGGTCGAAGGGGCTGAGCCCGCATCAAGTGGCGGCCGTGATGGCCACGACCGTCCTCCACCGACCGGTCCGTGTTGTGCTGACCCGCCGTCAGATGTTCTCGCTCATCGGATTCCGCAGCCCCACGGCGCAGCGGATCAGGCTCGGTGCCGACGCCGACGGCCGGCTGCGTGCCTTCGACCACCAGGCGCAGAGTCTCACGTCGACCGTGCACGAATTCGTCGAGTCGAGCGCCGTGCTGGGGCGCGTGATGTACGACGCCGACGCGCATCACACCGTTCACCGGCTCGTTCGGCTCGATGTGCCGACCCCGACGTGGATGCGCGCGCCGGGCGAGGCGCCGGGGTCCTTCGCCCTCGAATCGGCCCTCGACGAGCTGGCCGAGAAGTGTGGCATCGACCCGATCGCGCTGCGCGCTCGCAACGAACCCGAGACGGGCCCGGTGTCCGGGCTGCCGTTCAGCAGCCGCAATGTGCTGGCCTGCTTCGAGGAGGGCGCCCGCAGGTTCGGCTGGGCGGACCGTGATCCTCGTCCCGGACTGCGCCGGGAGGGGCGCTGGCTGATCGGGACCGGAACGGCGGCGGCCACCTATCCCTCTGGGGTCGGGCCGTCCACCGCGGCCGTGACCGCGGAGGCGGACGGAACCTTCACCGTTCGGATCAACGCGGCGGACGTCGGAACCGGGGCGCGGACCGCGATGGCCCTGGTCGCCGCGGACACGCTGGCGGTCGACCCGGACCGCGTCCAGGTACGCATCGCGGACAGCGACCTCGGCCCGGCGATGATCGCCGGCGGCTCCATGGGAACGCGCTCCTGGGCGTGGGCCGTGACAGTCGCCGCGGACGAACTGCGGGAACGGCTCGCCCTGGGCGGAGGTATCCCGCCGGAGGGGATCACCGCTCGGTCGAACACGGCCGAGGCCATCGGCGCTCTCGCGAAGAAGGAACGCCACTCCTTCGGAGCACAGTTCGCCGAGGTCGCGGTGGATGTGGACACGGGTGAAGTACGTGTGCGACGGCTGCTCGGCATCTATGCCGCGGGCACGATCGTCAATCCGCTCACCGCCCGCAGCCAGTTCATCGGCGGGATGGTCTGGGGGCTGTCCATGGCGCTCCACGAGGAGGCGATCAGGGACCGGGCCTCGGGCGGCCATGTCGGCGCCGACCTCGCCGGCTATCACGTCGCCGCGCACGCCGACGTGCCGCTCATCGAGGCCGACTGGGTGGACGACCCCGTCCCGGGCGATCCGGTCGGGATCAAGGGCATCGGCGAGATCGGGATCGTGGGCGTAGCGGCCGCGATCGCCAACGCGGTGTGGCACGCGACCGGCGTACGCCACCGGAACCTGCCGATCCGTCCGGACCGCGTCCTGCGTGCGGCGGACGAGGCCCGGCGCCCGGCGGCGGGAGGAGCCCTGAGTGCTTGACATCGCCGAGGAGCTGGACCAGTGGTTCGAGGAGGGCCGGGACTTCGCCGTCGCCACCGTCGTGGCCGTCAGCGGCAGCGCGCCGCGCGGTCCCGGCGCCGCCCTGGCCGTCGACCGTGACGGCACCGCCATCGGTTCCGTCTCCGGCGGCTGCGTGGAGGGCGCGGTGTACGACCTGTGCGTCCAGGCGCTCCAGGACGGGCGGACGGTGCGCGAACGGTTCGGATACGACGACGAGGACGCCTTCGCGGTGGGACTCACCTGCGGCGGTGTCATCGAAGTCCTGGTCGCACCGGTGCGCACGGACGCGCCGGTGTTCCGGGCAGCGGTGTCGGCTGCGGGCCGAGGGGAGGCGGCGTCGCTCGCCCGGGTGGTCCGGGGCCCGGTGGAGCTGCTCGGCCGGGCGCTGCTCGTCCACCGCGACGGTTCGTACGAGGGCAGCCTCGACGGACAGCCGGAACTGGACGGAACGGCGGTGGCGGGGGCTCGCGCGATGCTGGACACCGGCCGTACCGGCACCGTCGAGATCGCGGAGGACGGGTCGCACTGTCCGGGCGGGGTGACGCTCTTCGTGGAGTCGAGGGTGCCGCCGCCCCGGCTGATCGTCTTCGGCGCCGTGGACTTCGCGACGGCGCTGGTCCGGGCGGGCAAGTTCCTCGGCTACCACGTGACCGTGTGCGACGCCCGGCCGGTCTTCGCCACGCGTATCCGCTTCCCCGAGGCCGACGACCTCGTGGTCGACTGGCCGCACCGCTACCTCCGGCGCACCGCGACCGACGAACGAACCGTCCTGTGCGTGCTCACCCATGACGCCAAGTTCGACGTTCCGCTGCTGGAGACGGCCCTGCGGCTGCCGGTCGCGTTCGTCGGCGCGATGGGCTCGCGCCGCACCCACGACGACCGCAACCGCCGCCTGCGCGAAGTCGGCGTCACCGAAAGCGAGTTGGCCCGCCTGCACTCCCCCATCGGGCTCGACCTCGGCGCCCGCACCCCCGAGGAGACCGCCCTGTCGATCGCCGCGGAGATCGTCGCGGCGCGCCGGGGCGGAACGGGTGTTCCACTGACCGGTTCGGGGACACCCATCCACCATGACGTGAACGGGAGGGAGTCAGGCGAGGACACCTCCCGGGCGGCGGCGTGACCTGATGGGGCTGGGCCGGGCAGCCGGGCGGGTGCGCGACCGGCCGGCCGGCTCGTCGAGTGGGCCGCTTCGGTTCTCGGCCGTGAGCTGGAGATCGTACGCAGGGACCCTGGTCGGCGGGGCTTCCAGGCCCAGCCCAAGCATCGGGTGGTCGAACGGACCTCTCATGGCTCACCGCCCACCGGCGCCTCGCGCGGGACTACGGGACCGGCCCGAAGCACTCGGAAACGGTGATCCGCTGGGCGATGGCCGGTGTGATGGTCCGTCGGCCGGCCCGTGGCCGAGCAGCAGTCCTGAAGGGCCCGCGCCGTCTCGCACGATCGGGCTCAGGTGTCGTAGTAGCCGTCCCAAGGGGCCTGGAAGCCCAGGCCGTCGGGATAGAACTCGGCCCACACACCGTCGTCGTCTTCCTCGTCGGCGTCGTCCTCGTGTTGTTCCAGGACCAGACCGAACAGGGCTCCCTCGGACCGAACGGCGAAGGGTGCGATCGCGATGTCCTGGTACCGCCGCTCCGGAAGAGCGTCCAGCCACTCGGTAAGCAGCTGGCACGCGGCGGCGATTGCCTTCTTCTCACCGTCCGCCGTTGTGCCGGTGAAACGGATGCGCGAGTCCAGGTGCCGACCGGCCCCGTCGAACCGGTGGAGTACGGCGCACCAACGCTTCTGGGACTGCCAGTGGTCGTCACTCCAGCCCTCGGGGAACACCGCGGTGACCGATGCGAAGAACTGGCCGCCCTGCCACCGCCCGATGGTGCTCGTGCGGTAGTCAGGCTCATGCCTGATCGGGATGACCTCGGGAACGCTCATGGGCGAACCATAGGTGCTACCTGTGACAACCGGCGACGGCGGACCGGCCTGCCGGCCGCGCCCGTCGAGATCTCCACCCCGGCCTCAGTGGCCGCGCCCGCTCAGCCCGACACCGAGTTCCGCCAGGCCGTCGAGGACCAGGTCGATACCGACTGCCGCGAGCAGCAACCCCAGCAGGCGGCCGAGCAGTTCGAATGTCGCGTGGTGCGTGGCACGCAGAACACGTTCCAGAAGCAGGATGCAGACGAGGTCCAGCAGAATCACCGCCACGTACGCACCGGCAACCGTGGAACGCCAGGTCCAGGATGAACGCGCTGTGGCCTCGATGAGCAGTGCCGTCATGGCCAGCGGACTGACGACGAACGGTACGAGGAGTTCACGCAGGCCGCTGGTCACATCGGGGGTTCCCTCGTCCGGTAGGTCCATTCCGGTCCGAATCCCCAGGACGAGACCGACGGCGTAGAGGAAGAAGATGACCCCGCCTGCAAGCAGGAGAGCAGGGGTGCTGATGTGGAAGAGGTCCAGTAGCAGAGGGGCGGTCATACTGGCGACCAGACCGATTAAGATCGCCGCGCCGCAGGGCATCAGGGCGATGGTGCGCAGTTGGCGAGTGGAGTGCAGTTTCGCGAGGTGGGCAAAGGAGAGCAGCACCTTGGGCGGCCCGACGACCGAGACCGGGCCAGGTCCCGCCCGGCCGCGGCGAGAAGCCCGGGGCGCGTGCTGAAAGGCGGGCCACAGAACTGGGCCGTAGCCCGTCCAAGCCGCTGCGGCCCGACTGGAAGCGGGGCGCTCCCGGCCGCGCAGACGGCCCGTGCCCCCGCCCGCAGGCGAGGACACGGGTCGACCGACCGCACCGCGGCCTCGGCCCGGTGCTTCGCTCGGCGCTCAGAACACGGATCAGAACACGAACGGTCCGGGTGACTGGGTGGACGTCGCGTTGCAGGTCGCGGTGATGCCCAGGACCACAACCTTGAGGGATTTGGCCACCAGGCTGTCCCCCGTGGCGACGGTCCCGCTGAGCGGGCCCGTCGACACGGGGCTTCCGGCGGGGATGGCGGGGTTGGAGTTCCCGGTGAACGTCACCGTTCCCGTGCCCTTGTTGGTGAGCGTGAGCGTGGATTTCACCGAGTTCGCCCCGATGTTGATCGGCGACGTGATGGCGGACGTCGAGAGGTTGATGGTCGCGGTCGTACCGCTCTGGGTGGCGGTGAGGGTCGCACTGCCCGAGCCGTAGGCTCCGCAGTCGAAGGAAATGGTGGCGGTGGTGGGGGTGACCGCCTCGGCCGTGGGTGCCAGCGCGAGCGTGCCTGCGGCGAGGGCGGAACAGATACCGAGTCGCCGTATGCCATACCTCATGGTGGTTGCCCTTCATGTGGGGGGACTGCCGACGCGCTGAATCGACGTGACGCGCCGGAACGCGGCAATTTCCTGACGAATCGTCAGAGGGGATTGCCGCCCCCATTGAGGCACGGCCCCCTTCAAGCAACAAGGCACATCACCATGATTCTTGACATGCTACGGCCAATTCTGGTCACCCCTGGGCAGCCACCCTGGTCCCGCCAGTCACACCCCGCCCCGAAGCAGCCGGGTCACCCGCCCGTCAGGAGGGCAGTTTCAGGTCGGTGCATCCATGGCGCTGCGCCGCACGTTCGGCAAAGGCACGCAGTGCGGTACGGAGGTAGCCGCGCGGCGGGGCCGCGTACTCGGTGTCGTTGACGGTGAACAGGGCGCGCGGCCCCGTTCCGCATGCCGCGCTCGCCCAGGCACTGTGGCGGTCCGTGCCCGCGTCTCCGCGGTAGCTGCCGGGGTCGTCGTCGGAGGTCCGCAGGCGCTGCGCATACGGGCCGAACGCGGCGCCGAACCAGTAGAGCTCCTCGTCGCGCGCCTTGGTCTCGCCGAGTGCACAGGTCTCCAGGAGGGCGGTGCCGGTGGCGGTGGTCTCGCGGTGCCAGTCGACGGAATCGTCGCCCGGGACGGGTACCCCGGCGCAGGTGCCGATGGCGGTTCCGGGCGCCGGGTGGTCGGGCTGTACGGGAATGGACGGCACGCCGGTGCCGTGCGGGGCGTCGCACGACCACCGTTCGGCGGCCCGCTCGGCGGTGGCCGTGGCCAGCCGGGCGATCTGCCGGGTCTCCTCGGCGTTCTCGTGCGACTCGTCGGCGCTGACGGCCACCGCGAGGGAGGCGGGCCTGTTGGTGCAGTTGAGCACGATGCCGGTTTCGCGGAAATCGGTGTAGCCCTGCCAGCCGCCGCCGATACCGACGGGCAGATGGTCGGAACT
Organism: Streptomyces sp. NPDC006510; assembly: GCF_040611955.1. Taxonomy (NCBI): domain Bacteria; kingdom Bacillati; phylum Actinomycetota; class Actinomycetes; order Kitasatosporales; family Streptomycetaceae; genus Streptomyces; species Streptomyces sp. NPDC006510. Next base: position 18,368 of record NZ_JBEXPH010000030.1, read on the forward strand.
CCCGTCGCGCAGCATCGCGAGCGGTTCACCTGCGAGGAAGCGGTTGCGGACGGCGTCGTGCGGAATCAGGGCGACCAGCAGCCGGGTGTCCGCCACCCCGCACTCGTTCCAGCGGTCGTCATCCGCACCGCCCGTGCGGTCCCCCGGCAGTCCGGGATCGGTGGAGTACGAGGTCAGGGCGGCGGATTCGGCGACCGGAAGCAGACCCTCGCAGTACGTGGCGAGCCGGTCCTCGTACCGCCACCGCTTACCGGTGTCGCTCATCCGGTACCAGCCGTAGCCGACCGCGAGCAGCACGGCCAGTGGCACCACGGCGTACAGCGCGATCCGGCGCATCGTCCTCACGAAGCGTCACCCTCCCCCGTATCGATCACACCCTCCTGCCTATCACCCGTGGCCCCGGGCCCGACAGCCGCCGTACCCGAAATGGGCACCGCTACGGGCTTTGAGCGGCGCGGATCACCTCAGCCACAGGGCCCGGAGCGGTCGCGCTCGCTGCGATCAGGGCCAGGCACGTCGCGGATCGCGGCGAGCCGTGGATGCGTGAGGCTATCGTCAGGCATGCCGCGGAAGTTGGAAGATATTGCCGATCCGCCGGTGGGCGGCCGCACAGCTGCACCGCCGCCCAGATGTACGCGTACGGCGGGCGCGGCGGATCGTCGCGCGCGCTCAGCCGCTCCGATTCCCCTATGGCTGGAGCGGCCACACGATCTGCCCGTGCAGAACCTCCAGCGCATCCGGTGTCGAGGCCTCGTGGAACCTCAAGCAGCCGATCGAAACGGCATGGTCCGCGAGCCGGTGGGTGTCGTGAACTCGCCCGGCCAGCCAGCAGAGCAGCTCGCCGATCTTCTCGAAGTCGTCCGGATGGATTTCCTGCCGGGAGGTCAGCGACCAGCCCTTCCGCGGCGGATCCGCGCGGCCGGCCAGCGCCGAGCCGAGCACGCCGCCCACCCGCCAGGCCGCTCCGCTGCAGGCCAGCAGGGGACGAGGTTCGTCCTCGACCACCGGTTCCCCCGCCTCGTTCACCACTACGTACGGGAACTCGGTCACGATGGACAGGCGCTCCGGCTGCGGCCCGATTCCCAGGTGCCAGCGCAGTTCGGCTAGCTCCTGCTCGGAGAGCTCGTCCCGCAGATCGACCGATACCGCCAACTCGTACACGTCACTCACGCCACGCACCCTACAGAGGCTGCCCACCACACCCTGTCCGACCCGGACAGGGCAGTGCACCCCCTACGCACCGCTCCAGGACCTGCCACACCACGCCCCCGCCCCCGCACTCGCACCCTCAGTTCGGCCACGTTTCCGTTCAGGCCCGTTCCATGCCCGAATCTGTTTACATCCTCGAACCACGGGCGTAACCTGACGACGAAACCACTCAGTCGGGCATGGAACGGATTCAAAACAACATGTATGCACCGGAGCGGCAGCAAGCGATCCTCCACCTCGCCCGCGAGAGCGGCCGGGTCGATGTGCTGTCCCTGGCCGAGGAATTCCAGGTCACCGCCGAGACCGTGCGGCGTGATCTGAAGAGTCTCGACCGGGCCGGACTGCTGCGGCGTGTCCATGGTGGTGCGATCCCGGCCGGGCGGCTCGACTTCGAGCCCGATCTCGCCGAGCGCGACGCGGTAGCCATCGACGAGAAGGAGCGCATCGCGACAGCCGCGATCGCCGAGCTCCCCACCGACGGCAGCGTGATCATCGACGCGGGCAGCACGGCCGCCCGGCTGGCCGCGGCCATTCCGCTCGACGCCCACCTCACCGTGGTCACCCATGCACTGCCGGTGGCCGCCCGGCTCGCCGACCACCCGGGCATCGCACTGCATCTGGTCGGCGGCCGGGTCCGGCCCCGCACTCGCGCCGCCGTCGATGCCTGGGCGTTGAACACCTACCGCGAGATCAACGCCGACGTCGTCTTCCTTGCCACCAACGGCTTCTCGCCGAAGGGCGGTCTGACCACGCCGGACCTGGCCGAGGCCGCCGTCAAGCGCGCCATGATCGCCGCCGCCAGGCGAGTCGTGCTCCTGGCCGACTCAGCCAAGCTCGGCCAGGAGCACTTCGCCCGGTTCGGCGATCTCGCCCAGGTCGATCTACTCATCACCGACACCGGACTCGGCTCCGACGACGCCCTCGCCATCGAGGGCCAGGGCACGGAAGTAGTACGCGCATGATCCTCACCGTCACCCCCAATCCAAGCCTCGACCGGACGTACGAGCTGCCCGGACTGACACGCGGGGCGGTGCTCCGGGCCACGGACGACCGGGTCGACCCCGGGGGCAAAGGCATCAACGTCTCGCGCGCGGTCGCGGCGGCCGGCCGCCGCACGATCGCTGTCGCACCGCTCGGCGGGCCCGAGGGCGAGCTGCTCGCCCGGCTGCTGGGCGAGTACGGCATCGAGGCGGCCGGTGTGCCGATCGTCGGGAGCACTCGTATCAATGTCACGCTCGTCGAGCCCGACGGAACGCTCACCAAGGTCAATGCGGTGGGCCCGCAGATCACCGCGGCCGAGGCCGAGGCTCTGCTGGATGCCGTCCAGACCAGGTCGGCGGCCACGGACTGGATCGCCTGCTGCGGCAGCCTGCCGCGCGGACTGCCCCCGGAGTGGTACGCCGAGCTGGTGGCCCGGAGTCACCGTGCCGGGGCCTCGATCGCCCTCGACACCTCCGGCGCGGCGCTGACCGCGGCGCTGCGGGAGCGCCCCGATGTGATCAAGCCGAACGTGGAGGAGCTCGCCGAGGCCGTCGGTCGCCCGCTGGCGACGGTGGGCGATGCCGTGAAGGCGGCGGAGGAGCTCCGCGAGCGCGGTGCCCGATCCGTTCTGGCCAGCCTCGGGGCCGACGGCCAGTTGCTGGTCGACGGCGCGGGTACGTACTTCGGCAGCGCTCGGGTGAACACGGTCCGCAGCAACGTCGGAGCGGGCGACGCCTCCCTGGCCGGCTTCCTCGCCGCGGGTGGAAGCGGCCCGGCCGCGCTCGCCGCGGCGGTCGCCCACGGCGCGGCGGCCGTGCAGCTGCCGGGCAGTGTCATGCCGACCCCCGCCGATCTCGATCTTTCGGCGGTCACCACGACCACCGAAGTCCCCCTGGACCGACCCCTGACGGAGCCGACTTCATGACTGCCGCGCATCCGCAACCCAGCCCGCCGACCCGAGTGTCCCCCCGAGCCGCCCACAGGACGGTCCACAAGCAAGGAGCCCCGCGATGAGTGAACTGATCACCGCGGAACTGGTCGATCTCGATCTGTCCGCCGAGACGAAGCACGATGCCGCACGGTCGCTCGCCGAGCGGATGGTGTCCGAGGGCCGGGTGACCGATCTCGACGGCTTCCTCGCCGATGTCGAAGCCCGTGAGGCACAGATGCCGACCGGTCTGGATGGTGGCATCGGCATCCCGCACTGCCGCAGCGAGCATGTCACGGCGCCCACACTCGCGTTCGGCCGCAGTGGCCCGGGCATCGACTTCGGCGCGGCGGACGGCCCCGCCGATCTGATCTTCCTGATTGCCGCGCCGGCCGGGGCCGACGACGACCACCTCACCATCCTCTCCGCCCTGGCGCGACGGCTGATGGACCGGGAATTCACGGACGCGCTGCGCGCGGAGCGCGACCCCGGTGCGGCCGCGGCCCTGATCCGCGGCGAGGAGGCCGCTCCGGCCGGCTCGGCTCCGGAGGCCTCGGCACCGGATGACGCGCCGGCTCCGAAGACCTCGGCCTCGGACGACGCGCCGATGGCGGGCCCTGTCACAGGCAGCGCCGCACCGGCCGCCGAACCCTTCCGGATCGTCGCCGTCACCTCATGTCCGACCGGTATCGCACACACCTACATGGCCGCCGAGTCACTGGCGGCGGCGGCCCGTGCCGACGGCGTGGTACTCGATGTCGAGACGCAGGGATCAGCCGGGTTCGAGCGGCTCGATCCCGAGCTGATCGCCGCCGCCGACGCGGTCATCTGGGCACATGACGTCGAGGTGCGCGACAGGGCACGGTTCGACGGCAAGCCGATCGTCGACACCGGGGTCAAGGCGGGAATCAACCGCCCTGCCGAGCTGATCGCCGAGGCCCGGCAGAAGGCGGAGCGTGGCGAGACCAGCACCGTGGCGGCCGGCGCCGGACAGCAGGACGGCAGAGCCGCGCCCGGCGGTGACCACGCGCACTTCGGGGTCCGGCTCCGGACCTACCTGATGTCCGGTGTCAGTTACATGGTGCCGTTCGTCGCGGCGGGCGGGCTCCTCATCGCGCTGTCGTTCGCCATCGGCGGCTACGAGATAGCCGGCGCGAAATCCGTCGCGGACCACTTCGTCTGGGGCCAGGCCGACAGCTGGGCCGCTCTGCTCAACCAGATCGGCACCGCCGCCTTCGCCTTCCTGGTGCCGGTGCTTGCCGGGTATATCGCGTACGGCATGGCTGACCGGCCGGCGCTCGTCCCCGGCTTCGTGGGCGGCGCCATCGCACTGACCATCGACGCGGGCTTCCTCGGCGGCCTCACGGCGGGTCTGCTGGCCGGTGCGGTGGTGATGGCGATCCAACGCGTGAAGGTCCATCCCACGTTGCGGGGCATCATGCCGGTGCTGGTGATTCCCCTGATCGCCTCGGCGGTCGTCGGCTTCCTGATGTTCATCGTGGTCGGCAAGCCGATCGCGTCCCTCCAACACGCCCTGACCGACGGCCTCAACGGGCTCTCCGGCTCGAACGCGATCATTCTCGGCATCGTCCTCGGCCTGATGATGTGCTTCGACATGGGCGGGCCGCTCAACAAGGTGGCGTACGCCTTCGCGGTCGGCGGTCTGGCCGACCCGACGCCCGGCAGCCTCAAGGTGATGGCCGCGGTGATGGCGGCCGGCATGGTGCCGCCGCTGGCCATGGCACTCGCGACCACGGTGCGCGGCAGGCTGTTCAGCAAGGCCGAGCGGGAGAACGGCCGGGCGGCCTGGGTCCTGGGCGCTTCGTTCATCACCGAGGGCGCGATCCCGTTCGCGGCGGCCGACCCGCTCCGGGTGATCCCGTCGGTGATGGCCGGCGGCGCGGTGACCGGCGCCCTGTCGATGGCTTTCGGCTGCACCTTGCGCGCCCCGCACGGTGGCATCTTCGTGGTGCCGCTCATCGGGAATCCACTCCTCTACCTGCTGGCCATCGCCGCCGGTACGACGGTCGCGACCGCCCTGGTGGTCCTGCTCAAGGGCGTGCGCCGGAGCACGGAGGCGCCAGCCCCGGCGACCGATACGCCCAAGGTCTCCGTCGCCGCCTGACGGAATCCCCGTACCCCCGACCCCACCGACACACAGGAGTTCCCCATGCATCAGCGCACCGTCGTCATTGGTTCCCGCAGCGGCCTTCACGCCCGCCCGGCCTCGTTGTTCGTCAAGGCGGCCACCCAGCAGCCGGTCAAGGTGACGATCGGCCGGGACGGCCAGGGCGCGGTCGACGCCCGGAGCCTGCTCTCCGTACTCGCCCTCGGTGCCCAGCACGGCGATTCAGTGGTGCTGGCCGCGGAGGGCGACGGCGCGGAGGCTGCTGTCGAGGAGCTGGCCGCGCTGCTCGCTCGCGACCTCGACGCGACGCAGTAACTTCGGCTGCCCCCACCGTCCCCCGAGCGCACACCGGCTCCGGGGACGGTGTGCGTTCCCGCCCACTGCTTCAGCCGCCGGATCAAACCCGTACGTCGAACCCGTACCCAGCCCCGGCACCTCATGAGAAGCTCTGCTCCGGGAAGTGGCCTTCTGTCACAGCTTCCTCCGAGCAGCCACGCCGGAGCACCACACCACCTTCGTGCACCTGAGCAAGTGGTCCCCAACCCCCGGGCAACCCGGCCACATTGGTGTGTGCGGCATCAGCGCAACGTTCCCGACACCGGCTCACAGCTTTCGGGCGAGCCGGAACCCCAGGTCGTCGATGCGGAAGGTCGGGTGGCTCTTTCGGCGGCACGACGCCCGGCAGCTTCGGGGCCGGTCGAATCCGCCCCCGCCACGGAACACCCGGTACGGACCGTAGACTTCCGGGTCATAGAGGTCCCAGCACCACTCCCACACGTTGCCGATCATGTCGTGGAGCCCCCACGCGTTGGGCATCCTGGTCGCGACGTCGTGCACCTCACCGCCCGAGTTCCCGCGGTGCCAGGCGATCTCGTCCAGGTCCCCGTAGCGGATGCCGGAGGTTCCGGCCCTGCACGCGTACTCCCACTCCGCCTCGGACGGGAGTCGATAGCCGTCGGCCTGCCAGTCGCAGACCACGTCCAGCCCGTCGGGGTCGTCGCCCGTCGAGTAGCAGGGCTGGAGCCCCGTCGTCTGCGAGAGGAGGTTGCAGAACCGGACAGCATCGTTCCAGGAGATCTCGGTCACGGGTGTACGCGGACCGGCCGAACTCACCGGTGCCTCACCGCGAACCGCGCGGTAGAGCTCACAGGTCACGGGATACGGCGCCAGTCGGAAGGCACCCGACCTCCACCTTCCAGTCCGTCATCGTGCCCTCGTCGCGCAGGACGATCTCTCCGGCGGGAACGCTCCTCATGTTCTCGGAATTCACCTGGCGAAGTATGGCTTCCGCGCTCATCACAACTCCTCGTGCACGCCGGCGCATCAAGCCGGTGCGCCGGACCGACAAGCTCACGGGTGGATGACCCGTACTGCTGTCTCCTGAGCAACTGACCATACATACGAGGGCGGCGCGGCAGCGCCAGGCGGGATCTCTATTCCCGTGCCGACCGCCGGCTCTGCGGCCGCTGGTCCATCCCATCCACCATTTCCCGAACTGGGTCACCGTTCCCTCGGCCCGTCATCGAGAAGGGTCTCGTGGTGGCAGTCGGACGACATCGACGTGGCCCAAAGGGGATCGATGTGGCCCAGCCAGGCGTCCTGTTCGTCCGCCAACGGTTGCGTCAGGGGAAGCGGGAGGAAGCGGCATGCGAAGGTGAGGCCGGCGTCGTCGCCGTCTCCCATGACACGGTGCTCCCACACATCAGGGGTGTCGGCCGGTGCCCGGAGGAAGAAGAAGGTGGTCCGGCGTGGCTGTCCCGTATCGGGGTGCGGCTTGTCCTCCATGGCGATCCGGCGGACCACGACGACTGCCGACAGCCCGGTTTCTTCAGCGACCTCTCGCAGGACAGCCTGTTCCAGTTCCTCGCCCGGTCCGACTCCGCCTGCGGGCACCTGAGTGCCGGCCGCCGGCATTCCTATGTGGTCGAACACCAGCAACTCGGGTACGGCACGGTGCCGGATCACGTATGCGGCGACACGAATTCTTGGTCGGGTCATACAGCCACTATCTGGCGTCGGCTCGGTGAGCCGATCTGACCGGTGACCGTTGAGTTCGACGATGCCGGCCTTGTCATAGCCAGAGAGCCTGATGAGGACGGGGCCTACCGCTTCCCTCGCCATGACCGGGCACCGGACAGCGCACGGTGCTCGCTGCCCCTGGCCGAGGCATTGCACGCGCGGATCCGGCCCGTCGGAACTGCTGAGACCGTGCTGCGGAACTGGGTGGCGGGAGGTCCGGCGCAGCAAGTGGTTTCCTGGGACGATCCGGCGGCAGCCGATCCGGTGCGGGTCCGGGCCGGCGCGGTGGTGATTCGTGATGAACGGATGCTGCTCATCGGCTTCGAGGAGGACGGAGAGCCGTACTACGAGATCCCGGGCGGTGGAGTCGAGGCCGGTGAGATACTGCACGCCGCAGTGGTCCGCGAGCTGCGGGAGGAGTCCGGCCTGGGCGGCAGTGTGGTCAGGGAAGTGGCGCGCGTCTGGAAGGACAATCGACGTGAGCACTATTTCCTTGTGCATGCCGAAGGCGAGCTCGATGCCCGTGCGGAACTCGACAACCATGGCGGTGCGCCCACGTGGATTCCGGTCGACCAGTTGCCCACCACTCCGCTGTGGCCGCGGCGGCTGGCCTGGCGCATCGCTCACTGGCACACGGCAGGCTGGCCGACCCGGCCGGCCGAACTCGCCGACAGCATCAACGACCTGGGCGCTGCCTGCACTTGGTGAGCGTTCGCTGCGCTCGTCGTCGATGCTGATGGCGCCAGGCGCCGGTGGCCGGAATGTGGGGACCCCGCCGCCCGAGCACCCGTCTCCCGAGCGCCTCGCGTCCGCCAGCAGGGCCTGCCGCATCCGAGCGATGGAGCTCATGCCGCGGCAGGCCCTCGCGCAGTGCGCGTCGTGCGCGTCATACGGACCGGATCCAACCGGTCCTCGTACGTCCCGTCAGGCTGTGTGCAGTGTCAGCCCGTACCGGTTCAGAATCTCATTGATCGGCTGGTGCCAGGTCTGCCCGCCGCTGGTGCAGTCGCCCCAGCCTCCCGATGTGACGCCCTGGGCCTGATCCCCGCTGATGAACGAGCCGCCCGAATCTCCCGGCTCGGCGCAGACGCTCGTCTTGGTCATCTGGTAGACCGCGCCCTGGCTGTAGTTCACGGTTTCGTTCGTGGCCAGCACGTTGCCGCAGTGCCAGTGGCTGGTGGAGCCGGAGCGGCATATCGAGGCCCCGATGGGTGCCTCTGCGGAACCCCGCACCAACTGGTCCGAAACGGTGCCCCAGCCGAGGACCACGGGGACGGTCCACCAGCCGTTGCCGACGCTGACCCAGGCATAGTCGTCACCGGGGAAGGACGACCCCTGGAAGCTACCGATCGCCGAACGGTCCCAGCCGCTGACCGCAGCACCGGTCTGTCCGCAATGTCCTGCCGTGACGAAGCCGCCGTGAACGGAGAAGCCGATGGAGCATCGGACGTTGCCCGTGTAGTAGGGATCGCCGCCCACGGTTCCGGCAGAGAAGGTCCTGGGGGCCTGGGCTGTCCGGTTCACCTGCACGGGGCCGGTTCTGCGGGCCCGTTCGACGAACTCGCGGACATCGTTGTCATCAGCTGCCGAAGCGACAACGTCGATGACGACCCGGTTGGCCTTCGGGTCGACGTGCCAGCTGCTGACGCCGTCCGGTGCCACCAGACCGTCGATCCGCGTCTTGGTCGCGTCGAGCTGCCGCGCACTGTGGCGCACCAGCCGGACGGACGCGCCGGACGCTCGTACGGCGCCCGACTTCCGGCCGTCGGTGACGGCCACTGTGAGCCTGCCCGTGGCCGGGTCGAACCAGGAGCCGGCGTAGGACGATCCGGCGGCCCGTCGCGCCTTTCCCTGTACGGCGGTTGCGGTCTTCTCCGCGGCCAGTCGCACCCTGGCCTGATCTTCCGTCAGGCCGAGGTCTCTCCGCATGGCGGAGAGCATTCCTGCGGACGCCGACGCTTCATCGGTCGCTGAACGGGTTGTCGCGGAGGGCGAGTCCATGGGCGAGTCCACGGCGGCGGCAGATGCCGGACCGGAGGCAAGGCCCACGGTCGCCCAGGCTCCGACAACCAGTGCGGCAGCCAGGCTCGCACGCAGCGCGTTCATACATCTCAAGGCAATGGCCCTTCTGTTGTTCCGGCTTCGTGGGGGAGGAACAGCAGGCGTCCGGGAGCTCTCTTCTGAGAGCGCTCTCAGAGTGTGCCGCAACGGACTGTAACGCAGCACGCCTATCAGGTCCATGCCAATGAGCGTTTCCGGCCTGCCGATTGGCGGGCACGTCCTGCCCCGTAGCCCCCGCACCCGGACCCGCCGCTCTCCGCGCGGCGCGGGCACCTATGCTCGCGTCAGATGATCGCGCGTGCCCGATGCGCCAGCGTCCACCGCGTACCTTCGAGCAGCGACGCACTCTCCCGCAGGAGCCTCACCATGACATCTTCCGCCGACGAGCCCTCTTCCTGGAGCAGGTTGTGGAGGGGGTCCGAACGAATTCCCCATCTGCCTCTCGATGAGGAGACGCGGCGCAACGCGGACCTTCCGGGCACCTTGCTGCCCGCACCGGACGGGATGAACCATCCGGTGATCTTCGAGCCCGCCCTGAAGCAGTTCGCCAATGCCTACCGGGCGGGGGAACCGGACTTCGGCGATGGCCAGGAAGAGGTGGGGCGGGCATGGCATCGGGCACGGCGTACCGTACTGGACACGGTGCTCGCGTCCATCGCGAACGGCCCGTGGGGCGGCCATCTGGTGTTGCGTGGCAGCGTGTTGATGGCCACGTGGTTCGGAGAGGCCGCCCGTGACCCGGGAGATCTGGACTTCCTGTTCGTGCCCCGGGACTGGGCCATGGACGACCCCCGGACCTCGGGTCTCTTCGACACGATCGCCCGGGACGCGGCAGCGGTCGCCGCACGCGGCTCGGTCCGGATCGACGCGGCGGGCATGGTGACGGAGGACATCTGGACGTACGACCGGGTTCCGGGCCGGCGCATGCTGCTGCCGTGGACGGCAAACGGGGTGCCCGGCGGCACCGTACAGCTCGACGTGGTGTTCAACGAGATCCTGCCCTCCCCCGCCGCACCCACCGAACTGCAGCCGCTGGGAGACGGCCCGGGTTGTCGCGTGCAGGCCGTGTCCCCCGAGCTCTCACTGGCCTGGAAGTTGCTGTGGCTGGTCACCGACGCGTATCCGCAGGGCAAGGATCTGTACGATGCCGTGCTGCTCGCGGAACACACCCCGCCGAGCTACGAACTGGTGCGGGACGCCTTCGTTCTCGGCGGGACCGAGGGCCTTCGGCCCGCCGGCGCCTGGTGGCTCAACGAGTCGGAGCCGCAGACCGGTTGGGAGCACTTCACCGCCGAACACCCGTGGGTCACGGAGAGTGCGGCGAGCTACTGCGAACGTCTCGCGCGGGCTCTGACACCGCTGCTGGAGACGGCGAAGCGACCGGACGGCGCGGGCTCGGAGGTATCTGGCCGGTACGGGCAGTGGGCCCGGTGGCTGCAACCACTGGTGGAGTCCACGCGCGCGACAGCCGCGGAAAACCCCGCCGCCGCACTCGGGTTTCTGGCCGAAGGCGGGCAGGACGGGCTGACGGCGGCCGTCGTGGTCGTACGGGAGATCGCCGGGCCCCGGCAGATGGGTCTGGCGGAGGCACTCGCCGGCGTCCTGTCCCATGAGAGGAGTTGGCAGTACTGGCGGAACCACCCCGAGGCGTGTGACCGGGCCCTCGACGAGTTGCACTGATCGGCTCCCCCGGGCCCTGCCCCGCCCAGGTCAGCCGCCCCGGCCGATCGCGCTGCGCAGCATGGCGACCGTCGTCGCGGCGGCCGCGCGTTCCGCCACGTCCTCCGTCGCGCGTACTCGTTCCTCCAGGAGAACCACGGCTGCCTGGAGGACGCCCACGCGCACCGGCACGCTCTGCATCGCCGTCAGTACGGCCGCCGCCCGTTCGGCCGGAGTGGCCGTGGCGGCCTGCGGAATGAGGGTGGTGATTCCGCGCCCGAGCGCGCGGTCGCGAGGCGGCTGAGCCGCGGCTGTGGTCACCTGAGAAGTGTGCCGCACCGGACCCGGGGAATGGGTCAGCGACCTGGCTGCGACTCTTCGGGGCCTTCGTGCACATGGGCGTGGACACGTCTCAACAGCGCTGCCAGCTGGGCTTGTTCGGACAGGGTCAAGGGGGCGAGCAGAGCCTCCTGCACAGCCCGCGCCTCGTCCTGAAGCTCTGCGAGCAGTACGCGGCCGGCCGAGGTGGGCGTGACGGTCACCCGGCGGCGGTCGCCGGTGTCCCGGGCCCGGTCGACGAGACCGGCCACCGCGAGATCGTCCACGATCTTGACGATGTCACTGCGGTCGATGCCGAGCCGCGATGCCAGTTCCCGCTGCACATGAGGGCCGAAGTCGACGAGCGCCGACAGCACGGCCATGTGCCAGAGCCGCAGATCCCGCTCGGCCAGTCGCGCCGCCAGCCGGCTCCGCGCCGCCTTGCCCGTCTTGGACAGCAGATACGTCGTGAGTCCCAGGAGGCTGGGCGGGGTCTCGCTCATCGACGTTATCTTAGGCACGTACCAATCATAGGTCTTCACCTACTATCGGAGTGCATCATGGATGCCTTGCACCCACGTCTGCTGGTGAGCGGGTTCGCCGATTGCTTCCGCTTCTACGACGCGGTCCTGCCCCGCCTGATCGGGGCCGTCCGGGCCAGTGGCAGCGAGTCGGGCCCGTACGCGCACTGGGACGTCGACGGCCAGGGGGTGCTGGTGCTGTTCGATCGCGGTGCGATGGCCGCCGTCACAGGTGCTGCCGGGCTGCCGGCCGAGGCACCTCCCGCCCAGGACCGTTCGATGTTCGTCTGCCGGGTCGCAGATGTCGATGCCAGCCTGGCTCTGTGTCTCGCCCACGGCGCCGCGCACGTCGCCGGGGCGTGCGACCGGCCGGAGTGGGGACCCGGGCTCCGCACCGCCCATGTACGTGACCCCGACGGCTGTCTCATCGAGTTGCAGTCCTACTGAGCGGCTCAGGGCTGCGCCTGTCCGTACCCGGCCGGGGGCACGGACGACACCAGTGGCCCGCAGAGTACGGTTCGGCGCCGGTCGCGGATGAGGCGCCCGACACCCTGCCCGTGTCCTGCGCCCGATCGCCTCACCCTGTTGCTGCCATGTGCCCGCTCGCCGGCGTCCGGCCCTCGGGCCCACCGCCTCCCGCGATGCCTACCCCCGAGCCCAGTTACGCATGGCGGTCCGCGAGGAGAAGGCGGCAACGTCCTTGTCGAGCGGCCGGTCGGTGTACTGATGGATGCGCCAGGAGGCCTGGATCCGCGGCTTCCCCGCGGTCACGTAGTCTGCGATCCACAGCCCGTCCCCCGCGTACGACGTGGTGTCGTGATTCAGCCAGAAGTAGCGGTTGCAGTACAGCAGAACCTTGTGGTGGGGCCGCAGGCGCTTGACCTCACGGATGAAGCGGTCCTTCTCGGCGTTGCTCGCCCTTGTGCCCTCGCCGTTCTCCTCCCAGTCCACGGCGAGCAGATCACCCGCCTTCTCCGGAGCCTTGCTCACGAAGTACTCGGCCTGGGCCGTGATGTTCCCCGGCCAGAGAAAGTGATAGAAGCCGACCACGCACTCCGCGTCCCTCGCGCGTTTCACCTGCGCCGATAGATGCGGATTGATGTACGAACGACCTTCGGTGGCCTTGATGAAGACGAAGTCCAGTCCGTCCGTGTCGAAGGACGACTGATGGGAGCTGACATCGACGCCATGCAGCATGGACACCGCCTTCAAGTGGGCTCAGTGATTCCGTTCTCATCGTGTAGGTGCCCGCAGTCACTCGCTCCCATCCTTCGGATGAACGGGCGAACCGCTTTTCCCTCGCCTGGAATAGCAGCCGGAAACGGGTAGTTGATGAAGCGTCGAGACCACATCACCTACCGCAGTCGCCATCGGAAGGTCGGATCCATGAAGATCGGCATCATCGGAGCGGGCAACATCGGCGGAAACCTCACCCGTCGCCTCACCGCGCTTGGCCACGAGGTGTCCATCGCCAACTCACGCGGCCCTGAGACGCTCTCCGCACTCACCGAGGAGACCGGAGCCACGGCGGTCAACGCGGCGGAAGCGGCTCGGGACGCCCAGGTCGTTGTCGTCACCGTCCCTCTCAAGGCCGTCCCCGATCTGCCCGCCGGCCTGATCGACGGTGCCGCGGACGGGGTCGCGGTCATCGACACGGGCAACTACTACCCGCAACAGCGCGACGGCCGCATCGCCGCGATCGAGGACGGCAAGCCCGAGAGCCGGTGGACCGAGGAGCAGATCGGCCATCCGGTGATCAAGGCGTTCAACGGAACGTACGCGCAGGACATCCTCTCCAACGGCCGCCCCAAGGGCAGTCCCGGCCGTCAGGCACTGCCGGTGGCCGGTGACGACGCGGCGGCCAAGCAGGTGGTGCGCGACCTCATCGACGAGCTGGGTTTCGACACCGTGGACGCCGGGGGCCTCGACGAGTCCTGGCGTCAGCAGCCCGGCACGCCCGTTTACGGTCATCAGGGCGACGTGGAGGCCATCAGCAAAGCACTCGCCGAAGCGTCCCCCGAGCGCACGGCCGAGTGGCGCGCCTGACCAGCACCGCTGCCGGGATCGACGGGGTCGCCCTCGTCGATCCCCCCGTCAACGTCGGGCGCGTTCACATGCGCGCGCACTTGGGCTTGCGCCCGGTCCCGGAGAAGGCCGTGCGGCAGGCGAAGCCCTCGGTCGCTCCCGCGGCCGGCTACCCCGCAAACTCCACCTCAGCGCGGACGGAAAGTGCCGCCCACTCTCGTCGGCCGTCACGCCGCCCAGCAGGCGGATTGCGCCCGGTTCGAATCGATCAGGCAGCCTGTCTCCTCGAAAGCCCGACGTTCGCCGGGGGGGCGCCCCACACTGAAGGCGAGTCCACCCACTGGTCATGTTGTTCACTATTTGGAAACCTTGGCTGCTGTGATCTTCACACGGGCAAGATGCCTGGCATGACTACTGAGATACGGCAGGCGTACCTGCTGGCTGCCGAACGGGCTGTGCAGCTTCTGGCGGCGGATGAGGTGGCGCGTTGTTGGGAGAAGGAGTCAGTGCTGCCGGGGATGTCAGTGGGCGGACTGGCTGGTCACCTTGCGCGCAGCGTTCTGCAGGTCGAGTGGTTCCTTGATGGTCAGGTGCACGGTGCGGAGCCAGTATCGCCGGTGCGCTACTACGCCAGGCTCGTAGGCACGTCCGTACCCGACTCCGCGCTCAACGTCGGCGTGCGTGCACGGAGCGAGGAAACGGCCGCAGCCGGCCCCACCGTCGTGGGTGAGCAGGCTCAGGCTGCGTGGCAACGGCTGGCGCGGCGGTTGGACGAGGAACCGGCCGATCGGCGGGTGGCCATCCTCCACCGACCAGGAGAGGAAATGCTGCTCGACGGCTATCTCCAGACCCGCTGTGTCGAACTGACGATCCACCTCGATGACTTGGCATTGAGTGTGGGCGCTCCTTGCCCGGCGCCCGAAGCCGCGCTCGCCGTCGCAGTTGACGTGCTGGTCGCGGCTGCCCGCGAACGGCATGGCGATCAGGCCGTGTTGCATGCGCTGGCCAGACGTGAACGTGATGTGGACCAGGCTTTGCGCGTGCTGTAGGCAGTCTCACTCTTCGTCGGACACCCCGCCCGTGCAGCACCGCCGTCGAGGAGAGCGGGGTTGTCCCGGCGGTAGCTCACCCGCGAGGTCCCGCCCGTTGCGCATCTCCTGAACAGCGAACCGGTGATCGGAGAGACACGGCCCAATCGTCGAAGGCGGGCTGCGGCGGACCTTCTCCCACGCGAGTGTCTCGTGCGGGCCCTTCGAGGTGGGCCTGGATCGCGTCGGTCGCATCATTGCCGAGCGGCAGTCGCAGTGGCGGCTCCTCGGCGGCGAGAGCGGTGAGGAGGGCCGCCGCGGCCTTGCGACCGGCCACCCATGCTGCTCATCTGCACGATGGAGCCGGACTGCTGACGGCGCATGTGGGGCGGCACCGCGCGGACCAGTGCCGCGGGGCCGAAGAAGTGCAGGTCCATCGGGTCCCGCAGTTCCTGGCCGGTGTGCCGAGCCGCTGCGGACCGTGTTCGCCTGGGTAGACGGCACGGACAACAACTTCGTGCGGGAGTTGGCCCACGTCGTGCGTGAACTGGCGGCCGCGGTCCGGACCCGGGCCCGGACCCCGACGACCGAACCGGTACTACTGGGCGTCGTCCGGACGGGCCGGAAGGCTGTCCATGAACGAGCTGACGGAGAAGACGGCGCGCCCGGGTCCGGGCGGGCCGTAGCCGGGGGGCGAGCTGAGGCCGTACTCCTCCATGGTCGCGCGATAGGCGTCCAGCAGTCGGATGTGGTACTCCAGCGGCGCTCCGTCCGGGTTGGTCTTCCCGAGCGGGGTGGTGGGCTCCGGGCACCAGGTGGTGAACCGCGGGGTGATGCCGTGCGACATGAAGAACCGCAGGCCCTCGGTGGTCGAGGCGATGGCTTCGTCCACCGTGGTGAAGCCGAAGGGCTCGGCCATCTCCACGCCCGCCACAAAGTTGGGGATGACATTGCGAGGGCCGAAGACCTCGGCGGAGTCCAGGATGCGGCGGTGCCACTCGTCACGGCCCACGTAGCGTTCCTTGCCCGGGCAGTAGAGCTCGAACAGCCGGCGGTCCCACACCTCGTAGTTGGGGTGGTAGATCTGCACGCCGTAGTCGTGGAACCGCTGCACGTCGGCCTTGGGCAGGGCCTGGGCGACGACCTTGCCGATCCAGCGGCCGGGGAAGCGCTCCTCGATGGCCTTGGCGTACTGCCCGTAGAAATCGGCCTCGTCGCGCCCGCCGATGTGGGATGTGATGGCCCCGCCGGTGAGAGTGTAGGCGGTGGAGGTCTTCGCCGTGTCGTACTTGTCGATGATGGCGAGCGCCTCCAGGACCTCTTCGACCGGCTTCACTCCGGTGTACGGGCGTCCTGCCGCCTTGTGCTGGCGCCAGTTGTGGTTGATGTCGCAGTACTGACACTCCTCCTTCGCCCCGAAGTACTGGCAGACCCGGAAGACCGTCAGGTAGACGAGGTATCCCCACTGGATGGTGGGCGCCACCTCCATCACGGACTTGCCGTTCTCCAGCGTGTGCCGGTAATAGTCCGGCATGGGCGGCAGACCAACGTCGGAAATGCGGCGGCCGTCGAGATACAGCCCGAGCACGCCGTCGTCGTCGGCCGCGACACGGTACGGGGACGCCGGGTTGACCCGCACCGACACGACGGTCCTGCGCAGGTCGTACGGACCGCCGGTGAGGACGATCTCCTCCGGCGGACGGCGGAGGGCGGCCGCGCCGAGCTCGGGGAGCGTGCCGTGGTCGAACGAGAAGATGAAGTAGGACTTCGGCTTGACGTCACCGCCCTCGTTGTCGCTGAGCGCGGACTCGTCGAACGCCACGCCGCCGCGCAGCAGATCCTCCTTGATGACGGCTTCCCGGGGCACGTGCGGGAACTGCTCCATGAGGCGCTCGACCAGACGGGTGCGGTTCCCGTCCGTGGGACTTGGTTCGGTGCGGCTGCGGTCGGTACTGCTGGGCATGTGCGGGACTCCTCGGTCCGGTCGTCTGCGGCGTTCCGGGTACGCCACACTGTGCAACGAACCGGACACGTCCGCAGTGCCCCGACGCACCGGCCGATTCGTCCCGGTGCGGCGTGGACGGTCCGCGGCCGTCAGTGGTGCGGGCCGGGTCGTGCGTCGGTGGCTGCCTCCGGACCGGGATTCACCGGTCCCAGTGCGCGGGGCGGCTGAGGGACGGCGGGAGCTTCGTCGCCGCGTTACCCCTGGCCGCGTTGAGCTGGGCCTGAGTGAGAAAGAGGCTTCCGGTGAGGTCGGCACCGGACAGCTCCGCGTCCCGGAAGTCGGCACCGATCAGGTCGGCCAGACGCAGATCGGCACCGGTGAGGTCCGCCGCGATCAAATACGCGCCGCGCAGGTCGGCGCCCCGCAGATCGGCGCCCTTGAGCCTGGCTCCGATGAGGTCGGCGCCGCGATGGTCGCGCTTCTTCCTGCGCGGCGCCGTCGCTCGTACCAGCTCGCTGGTACGGAGCAGCAGCTCGGCCACGACGTCGCGGTGCCCGGCCACGTCCAGTTCACCGAACGCGTCCGCCGGGAGGCCGGTGAGGCGTTCCGTCTCGTCGAGGGTGCGCCGGATCTCCTGGTGGAGGGGCCGCGCGGGTTCCAGGGACAGCGCTTCGGTGAGGTACCAGAGGAGTTCATGGAGCTGCCGCATGACCGGGAACACCTGGAACATCTGCTGGGCGATCCGCGGGGCACTGCGCCAGTCCTGGCCGTCGAAGGTCTCGCCGGAGACCTTCTGGCCCGCCCCGAAGCAGTCGTACACGGTGCAGCCGGGGAAGCCCTGGGTGCGCAGCTCGGTGTGGATGCCGCAGCGGAAGTCCTCCTGGAGGTTCCGGCATGGCTTCCCGGCGTCCTTGTCGATCGCGAAGTCCGCGGACCGTGTCAGGGTCAGCGCTACACAGCACAGCCCGAAGCAGTTCGCGCAGTCGGCGCGCAGCGCGGCACGGGCGGTGCGATCGGTGCCGGGGCCTTGGACGTTGTCGGGCACGGTGCGCGGATCCTCTGGGTACGGAGCTGTCGGACGGTCGACCTTATCGGGATCCGTCACCCGTTCGCGTCAATTTCGTGATCACTGAATTCGGAGGGCCGACCGATCCCGACCTCTGCGAGCACGGGATGAACAGAGAGCTGGTTCCGCGGTGCCGGCCATGCACCACGCGGTGAAGGCGGCGCTCGACCCGCACGGCATTCTCAACCCGGGCAAGGGGCTCGGCGGTATCGGGCCGGCGCGTGCCGGTGAAGGGGACGCCCCGCAGGCGTGACCCGGAGCATCGGGCGTGGTGGCATCGGCGACGGGAACGGCCGGTGCTCCGCGCCCGAGCCACTGTCAGTGGCACGACGCACACTGGCAGCAGTAGGGCACGGGCGAAGGGGGACGCTGATGGACACCGAGGACGGGACCGGGTTCGAACCGGCCACCGGGGACGGCCCGACGGCTCCGGCACCGGACGCGAGGCGCGCCGCCTCCGTTCGGACGGCGTTCGAGGGGCTGCTCCAGATCCGTCGGTTGACGAACTCCGGGCACGCCGACCCGCAGGGCGTACCCGCGCAGTGGGAGACGCACCGGCCGGTACGGGCGGTCGCCATCGCTCTGGAGGCATCAGGCCTTGCCGCCTCGGCCGTTGACGGATCGGGCCTGCGTACGGCGACCGGTTACCGCTTGCAGCGGGGCGAGGCACCGGGCGGTGTACGTGTCGAGTGGCTCGGTCCGCCCGGCAGCGGGGCCGCCCGTTCGGAGGAGGCCGAGCTGGCCCGGTGCGCGGCCGTGCTGCGGGAGTTGGGCTGGACGGTGCTGCTGTACCGGGGAGCGCGTCGTCGAAGATTCCTGGAGGTCGAGCCACCGGCCGGTGCGCGACGACCGAACAGCGGGTAGCGGGCGCCCCCGCGCCGCCGTCGGCGGGCGTTGTCAGACCCATGGGGGATGCTGGTGGGTCCGACACCTCTGACCGGGAGATGCTGAGATGTGCAATGACGAACTCGCCGCGGCACAGGCGTATGTCCGACTGCTGGAGGCCACTCGCGCCGCGCTCGCGGAGCCGGACGACGGCCCCTTGTACGTGCCGTTGCTCGCCTCGCCGATCGCCGAGGCCGATGGTGCGCTGGAGCGTGCCGGCCTGTTCGGTAACGAGTCCCGGTTCTTCGACCTCGTGAGCTCTCTCCAGCCGAGCATGTCCGGCAGTGGCCGCTGAGTCAACCCTGCTGAACGGCACCGCGGTCGCCTGGTGCTCCACCGCTGGACGAGGCCGGCCGAATCGCCCCGGCCGGCCTCAAGCCGTCACTCTTCACCTCGTCGCCCCGGTGCGCCACCATGCTCAGAACGAGTCGGCGGACCGGGCACCCGCACGGTGAATTGATTCAAGACACCAAGAGAACCCGACCGGCGACTTGACTGAACGACTGAGCAAACCTAGCGTACGACCTGGATGAAACGATTCATTCATCCGAAAGGTATCCGGTCACTGGATGACTCTGCTTACGAGGTGTTCATGTCTGATGTGTCGGCCGTCAAGGCAGCTCTGAAGTCCCAGGTCATCGAGACACCGTCGTGGGGGTACGGGAACTCCGGGACGCGGTTCAAGGTGTTCGCGCAGCCGGGTGTGCCGCGCGACCCGTTCGAGAAGCTGGAGGACGCGGCGCAGGTGCACGCGTTCACGGGTGTGGCGCCGAAGGTGTCGTTGCACATTCCGTGGGACAGGGTCGAGGACTACGCCGTGCTGACCCGGCATGCCGAGGATCTCGGGGTGCGGATCGGGGCGATCAACTCCAACGTCTTCCAGGACGACGACTACAAGCTCGGTTCGGTCACCCACCCGGACCCGAAGGTGCGCCGCAAGGCAACCGACCATCTGCTGGAGTGCGTCGACATCATGGACGAGACCGGGTCTCCCGATCTCAAGCTCTGGTTCTCCGACGGCACCAACTACCCCGGGCAGGACGACATCACGGCCCGTCAGGACCGGCTCGCCGAGGCGCTGGCCGAGGTGTACGGGCGTCTGGGGGCCGAGCAGCGGATGCTGCTGGAGTACAAGCTCTTCGAGCCCGCGTTCTACACGATGGACGTGCCGGACTGGGGTACGGCGTACGCGCACTGCCTGAACCTCGGTCCGAAGGCCCAGGTGGTCGTGGACACCGGGCACCACGCGCCGGGCACCAACATCGAGTTCATCGTGGCCTCGCTGCTGCGCGCGGGAAAGCTCGGCGCCTTCGACTTCAACTCCCGGTTCTACGCGGACGACGATCTGATGGCCGGGGCCGCCGACCCGTTCCAGTTGTTCCGGATCATGCACGAGGTGGTCAGGAACGACGGCCTCAAGCCCGAGACGAACGTCAACTTCATGCTCGACCAGTGTCACAACATCGAGGCGAAGATCCCCGCCGTGATCCGGTCGGTCGCCAATGTGCAGGAGGCGACCGCCAAGGCTCTGCTGGTCGACATGGCGGCGCTGAGCGCCGCGCAGCAGTCCGGCGATGTACTGGCCGCGAACGGCGCCCTGATGGATGCGTACAACACCGATGTGCGTCCGCTGCTGGCCGAGGTGCGTGAGGAACTCGGCCTGGCGAGGGACCCGTTCGCCGCCTACCTGGCCTCGGGCAACCAGGAGCGGATCGCCGCCGCCCGGGTCGGTGGCGATCAGGCCGGCTGGGGCGCCTGAGCCCCGCCCGCTCCCCCGCCCGACCATCGACCGGTTCAGACGGACCCCGACCACGAAGGAAACTCATGACCTCCGCGACGCATACCGAAGTCGCCGCGCTGCTGGAACGCGCCCACCGGATCGGCTCCGACGCCCGGAACACCAACTACGCCGGTGGCAATACATCGGTCAAGGCCCCCGCAACCGACCCGGTCACCGGCGGCGACACCGAACTGCTGTGGGTCAAGGGTTCCGGTGGTGATCTCGGCACGCTCACCGAGGCCGGGCTCGCCGTGCTGCGCCTGGACCGGGTGCGGGCTCTCAAGGACGTGTACCCGGGGGTGGAGCGCGAGGACGAGATGGTGTCGGCGTTCGACTACTGCCTGCACGGCAAGGGTGGTGCGGCCCCGTCCATCGACACGGCGATGCATGCCTTGATCGAGGCCGCTCACGTCGACCATCTGCATCCGGACTCGGGGATCGCGCTGGCGTGCGCGGTCGACGGTGAGAAGCTGACTGCGGAGTGCTTCGGGGACAAAGTGGCCTGGGTGGGCTGGCGGAGGCCGGGGTTCCAGCTCGGTCTGGACATCGCCGCGGTCAAGGCGGCCAACCCGCGGGCCGTCGGAGTGATCCTCGGCGGCCATGGCATCACGGCCTGGGGCGAGACGTCCGAGGAGTGCGAGCGCAATGCCCTCTGGATGATCCGCACCGCCGAGACCTTCCTCCAGGAACGGGGCAGGGCCGAACCCTTCGGCCCCGCCTGGAGGGGCCGGGAGCCGCTCCCCGAGGAGCGGCGCCGGGAGCGTGCGGCCGCGCTCGCCCCGCTGATCCGCGGTCTGGCCTCCACCGACCGTCCGCAGGTGGGCCACTTCACCGACACGGAGCCGGTGCTGGACTTCCTCGCCCGTACCGAACACCCGCGGCTCGCCTCGCTGGGCACCTCGTGCCCGGACCACTTCCTTCGTACGAAGGTCAGCCCGCTGGTGCTCGACCTGCCGGCGGATGCCCCGCTGGACGAGGCGGCGGCGCGGCTGAAGGAGCTGCACGGGGAGTACCGGGAGGCGTATCGCGCGTACTACGAGCGTCATGCCTCGCCCGACTCCCCCGCGATGCGCGGTGCGGACCCGGCGATCGTGCTGGTGCCCGGGGTCGGCATGTTCTCCTTCGGCAAGGACAAGCAGACGGCCCGGGTCGCCGGGGAGTTCTACCTCAATGCCATCAATGTGATGCGTGGCGCCGAGGCCGTCTCCTCGTACGCACCGATCGAGGAGTCCGAGAAGTTCCGGATCGAGTACTGGGAGCTGGAGGAGGCCAAGCTCCGCCGGATGCCGAAGGCCAAGCCGCTGGCCACCCGGGTGGCGCTGGTCACGGGCGCGGGGTCCGGCATCGGCAAGGCCATCGCGCACCGGCTGGTCGCGGAGGGGGCGTGTGTCGTCGTCGCGGACATCGACGCGGAGAACGCCGCCTCGGTGGCACAGGAGCTCGGCGGGTCGGACAAGGCGGTCGCCGTGACGGTCGATGTGACCAGCGAGGAGCAGATCGCCGGCGCGTTCCGGGCTGCGGCGCTGGCGTTCGGTGGTGTGGATCTCGTGGTGAACAACGCCGGGATCTCCATCTCGAAGCCGCTGCTGGAGACGACGGCCCGGGAATGGGATCTTCAGCACGACATCATGGCGCGCGGCTCGTTCCTGGTGTCGCGCGAGGCCGCCCGGGTGATGAGGACGCAGAATCTCGGTGGCGACATCGTCTACATCACGTCGAAGAACGCCGTGTTCGCGGGTCCGAACAACATCGCCTACTCGGCCACCAAGGCCGACCAGGCTCACCAGGTGCGGCTGTTGGCGGCGGAGCTGGGCGAGCACGGGATCCGGGTCAACGGCATCAACCCGGATGGCGTGGTGCGCGGTTCGGGGATCTTCGCAGGCGGCTGGGGCGCCCAGCGTGCGGCGACTTACGGCATCGAGGAGGAGAAGCTCGGCGAGTTCTACGCCCAGCGGACCCTCCTCAAGCGCGAAGTGCTCCCGGAGCATGTGGCCAATGCCGTCTTCGCGCTGACCGGCGGGGACCTCACGCACACGACCGGACTTCATGTTCCCGTCGATGCCGGTGTGGCCGCGGCGTTCCTTCGATGACACGCCTTCCAGCGATGCCGAGCGTTCCGGCGGGGACCCGCGTTCCCGAGACGACGCGAGTTCCCAAGATGTCCCGTTCTTCCGCGATCACCGGATGAGATTCCCATGTCTGTGACGTCACCAAGCGACGCGACCTTCGCCGCCGTGGACCTCGGTGCCACCAGCGGCCGGGTGATCACCGGTCTGGCCGGTCCCGGGAAGCTCGTACTGACCGAGGCGCACCGATTCGCCAATACGCCGGTCCGGTTGCCGGACGGGTTGCGGTGGGACGTGCTCGCGCTGTACCAGGGGATGCTGGACGGTCTGCGGACCGCTGCGCGCAACGGTCCGATCGCCTCGATCGGCATCGATACCTGGGCCGTCGACTACGGCCTGCTCGATGCGGACGGGGCGCTGCTCGGGCTGCCGTTCCACTACCGCGACAGCCGGAACGGAAGGGCGGCCGAGCAGGTGCTGACGGTGTGCGGGGCGCAGGAGCTGTATGCCGTCAGCGGATTGCAGCATCTGCCGTTCAACACCGTGTTCCAGCTGGCTGCTCACCGTGCGAGTGCCCAGTGGGGTGCGGCCCGGACGATGCTGCTGCTCCCCGATCTGCTGACGCACTGGCTGACCGGCGCGGTGGGTGCGGAGATCACCAATGCGTCCACGACCGGTCTGTTCGACGCGTCGGCCGGCGGCTGGTCCGATGCGCTGATCGGCCGGCTGGGTCTGGAGCGTTCGTGGTTCCCGCCGTTGCGTGAGCCGGGTGATCCGGCGGGGACACTGCTGCCGCATGTTGCCGAATACACGGGTCTGCCGGCCGGGACGCCGGTGACGGCCGTCGCCTCGCACGACACGGCGTCGGCGGTCGCGGCGGTGCCCGCGACCGAGCCCGGTTTCGCCTATGTGTCATGCGGTACGTGGTCGCTGGCAGGACTTGAGCTGACGGCTCCGGTACTGACGGAGGATTCCCGCGCGGCGAACTTCACCAACGAGCGCGGGGTGGACGGCACCGTCCGCTATCTCCGCAACATCATGGGGATGTGGCTGCTGGAGGAGTGCCGACGGACCTGGGAACGGCGGGGCCAGGCTTTGGGCCTGGCCGAGCTGCTCGCGGAGGCCGCCCGCGCCCGGCCGTTCGCGGCGCTGATCGATCCCGACGACGAGACGTTCCTCTCACCGGGTGACATGCCCTCGCGTATCGACACCCATCTCGTGGGGACCGGGCAGGTACCGCCCGACAGTCCCGGCGGCTATGCCCGATGTGTCCTGGAGAGCCTGGCGCTGGCTCATCGCCGGACTCTGCGGCAGGCTGCCGGCCTCGCGGGGCGGGAGCTGAGCCGGATCCACCTTGTCGGCGGGGGGTCGCGCAACGAGCTGCTGTGCCAGTGGACCGCGGATGCCACGGGGCTGCCCGTCACGGCCGGCCCGGCCGAGGCGACCGCGCTCGGCAACATCCTGTTGCAGGCACGTGCCCATGGACTGGTGGGCGACCTCACGGACATGCGACAACTGGTGGCACAGACCCAGGAATTGCGCCACTACACCCCGCGGGGGGACCGGCGGGCCTGGGACCGGGCCGCCGCGAGGCTGGAACCGGCCTGAGCCCACTCGCCCCCTGCTCGCGCCGGAAAGTCCGGGCTCCCTTCGGGGAAGCCCGGACCCTCGACGGAACCGAAGGAAGGAAACTCATGACTGATGTCTCGCCCGCCGTGCTCGGCGGTGTGCTCACCCGCACCACGCGCCGTCGTACCCGTGTCGGTCTGGTGTCCGGCGGACTCGGTGCGTACTGGCCGCAGTTCCCCGGTCTGCTCGACCGGCTGCGGGAGTCGGCCCGCTTCGTGACCGGGCGGTTCGAGGAGATGGACTGCGAGGTCGTCGACGCCGGGTTCATCTCCGACCCGCAGGAGGCCGCGAAGGCCGCGGAACGGCTGCGCTCGGCCGACTGCGACATCGTCGTGACGTTTCTGACGACGTATCTGACAGCCTCGATGGTGCTGCCGATCGCCCAGCGCACGCAGGCTCCGGTGCTGGTGATCGACCTCCAGCCGACCGAGGCGATGGACCACCCGGACACCGACACGGGCAAGTGGCTGGCGTACTGCGGGCAGTGCCCGCTGCCGGAGGTCGCCAATGTGTTCCGGCGCGGCGGCATCCCCTTCCGCTCGGTCTCGGGCCATCTGCACGACGAGAACGCGTGGATGCGGATCCGCCGCTGGATCCGCGCCGCTAGGGTGCGCGGCGCACTGCGCCACGGCCGGCACGGTCTGATGGGCCACCTCTACCCCGGCATGCTCGACGTGTCCACCGACATGACGCTGGTCTCCACCCAGTTCGGCGGGCATGTCGAAGTCCTCGAATTCGACGACCTGCGGGTCCGGGTCGCCGCCGTGACGGACGAGGCTGCCGCCGAACGCGTCGAGCTCGCGCGTACGGTCTTCACCCTCGACGACTCCGTCGACGAGGACGACCTCGCCTGGGCGGCACGGGTTTCGGTCGGACTGGACCGGCTCGTCGAGGACTTCGGACTCGACAGTCTCGCCTACTACCACCGCGGCCTGGAGGGCGAGATCCACGAGCGGCTCGGCGCCGGCCTGATCCTCGGCGCGTCGCTGCTGACCGCGCGCGGCATCCCGATGGCCGGTGAGTACGAACTGCGCACCAGCCTCGCCATGCTGATCTCCGACACCATCGGTGCCGGTGGTTCGTTCACCGAACTCCAGGCCCTCAATTTCCGGGACCGGGTTGTCGAGATGGGCCACGACGGCCCCGCCCACCTCGCCATCAGCGCCAAGGATCCGCTGTTGCGCGGACTGGGCGTCTACCACGGCAAGCGCGGCTGGGGCGTGAGCGTGGAATTCGACGTCAGGCATGGCCCGGTCACCACGTTCGGTATCGGTCAGGAAGCCGACGGGACCTTCACCTTCATCGCCTCCGAGGGCGAGGTCGTGCCCGGACCGCTGCTGGAGATCGGCAACACCACCTCCCGGGTCGACTTCGGTTTCGACCCCGGCGAGTGGACCGATGCCTGGTCCGCGACCGGCATCGGTCACCACTGGACGCTGTGCACCGGCCATCGCGCCAAGGACCTCAAGGCCGCGGCCGACCTGCTCGGCATCCCGTTCCGCAGGGTCGACGGGCCGAACGACCTCTGAATCCCGTACGTGGTCTCCGCCCCGCCTCAGTGCGTCTCAGTCCGTCGTCCTGGAGGGGGCGGCCAGGCCGAGTTCGCGGTCGCCCAGCGGGGCGAAGAAGCGTGCCACGTCGGCCTCGGTGACGTCGGCGAGAGCCGGCGGGCTCCACTGCGGGTTGCGGTCCTTGTCGATGATCTGGGCCCGCACGCCCTCCACGAAGTCGGGCCTGGTGAAGGCGGTGCACGAAGTCCGGTACTCCTGGTCGAGCACCGCTTCCAGGCTGCCGAGCCCGCGTGTCCTGCGCAGAGCGGAGAGGGTCACCTTGAGGGCGGTGGGCGACTTGGTCAGGATGGTTTCGGCGGCCTGCTTGGCGGCAGGGACGCCACTGTTTTCGAGCCGGTCGACGATCTCCTCGACCGTGTCCGCCCGGTAGCAGGAGTCGATCCACTCACGGTGCGCGGCCAGTTCACCGTCCGGCGCGGGTGAGGCGTGCCGCCGCACCGTCACCCCGATCTCGGCTGCCGTTCCGCAACCGGCGAGGTCAGCGGTGAGTTCGGCGAGCCGCTGCGACGGTACGAAGTGGTCCGCGAGCCCGCACAGCAGCGCATCGCCCGCGCCGACCGCTTCCGCGGTGAGCGCCAGGTGGGTGCCGAGCTCACCGGGCGCCGCGCCGAGCAGGTGCGTGCCACCGACATCGGGGACGAATCCGATGCCGGTCTCGGGCATGGCGACGCGCGAGCGTTCGGTGACGACGCGGACGTCGCCGTGGGCCGAGACGCCGACGCCTCCGCCCATCACGATGCCGTCCATGATCGCGACGTAGGGCTTGGGGAATCGGGCGATGCGGGCATTGAGCCTGTACTCGTCGCGCCAGAAGTCCATCGATGTGCTGCCGCCTGCCCGGGCGTCCTCGTAGAGGGACCGGATGTCGCCGCCCGCGCAGAGGCCGCGCTCGCCCGCCCCGGTGATCAGGACCGCGGTGACGGAGTCGTCGAGCTCGGCGTCGGCGAGTGCTTCGGTGACGCGCGCGACCATGGCGTGATTCAGCGCGTTGAGCGCACGTGGACGGTTGAGCGTGATGTGCCGGACCCGGCCTTCGGTGTGCAGCAGAACTGGATCTTCGTGATTCATGGACGCGCTCCGGTCAGCCCCTGTGCCGTATCGACCGCCGATCGCGGACGATCTTCCGCTGCCATTCTGCGGGGCGGGGTCCGTGCCGGATCAGCAGGGGTCCCGAGCCCGACCGGTCCGGTCCTCGGGCCGGATTCTGCCAGGTTTCCGCTGTGGCAACCTGCCGGAAGCGGTTCGACAATTGAGTCACCCAGTACGGGCCGTGCCGCCCGGTAGCTCCGCCCGGCGACCTCCGGAGCAGCCATGACCGATCACGACCAGCAACCGAGCACCTCCGTCCCGTCGCGCCTGCTGATCGAGAAGACCCACAACGGCGAGAACGAGACGGTCCAGCGGCTTGCCATGAACCGGACGGGCAGCTTCGAGTGGGACATGCGGGCCGGGACGCTCGACATGGACGATGCCGGGCTGCTGGTGTTCGGTCTGGACCCGCAGACCTTCGACTCGCGGCCCGAGACCGTGCTGGACCGGCTCGAACAGTCGGAACGGACCCGTCTCGATCTGGCGATCGACGAGGCGATCAGGAGCGGACGCAGTTCGTACACCGTTCATATCCGGGTGCCGATGGACGACGGCAGGGACCAGTGGACCCATATCCAGGCACGCATACTGCGCAGCGACGACGGCCAGGCGCACCGGGTCGTCGGGGTGGTGCAGGACGCCACGGCGGAAGTCACCCATTCGGCCTTCTTGCTCGACCTGGAAAAACGGCGGCAGCGGCAGACCAGCATCGTTGAACGCACAACGAGCGCGCTCTCACGCGCGGTGACCGTCGACGATGTGACCGCCGCGCTCACCGGACCCAGCGCACTTGCCAGGCTCGGAGCGGACGGTCTCTCGCTCGGTCTCGTCGAGAACACCACGCTGAGCGTCATCGCGCTGAGCGGCAACTCGGTGGAGGCGATCGACGCGCTCGGGGACGCCGGGCTGGACCGGCGGTTCCCCCTGGCGGACACCGTTCTCAGCGGCCGGCCCCGGTTCCTGACCTCGGTCTCGGCTCTCATCCGTCGCTACCCCGCACTGGCTCCCTGCGCCGACCGGCTGAAGTTCCGGGCCGCCGCCTATCTGCCCCTCGTGGCCCAGGCGCGTTCCCTCGGCACCCTGGCGCTCTTCTACCGCGAGAGCACGTCCTTCAACGCGGATGAGCGCAATCTGTGTCTGGGGCTGGCCGCCATCGTGGCGCAGTCCCTGCAGCGCGCAAAGCTCTTCGACGAGGAACGCGAATTCGCCACCGGCCTCCAGTCCGCGATGCTGCCGCGGCGGATCCAGGAGATCGAGGGCGGCGAGATCGCGGTGCGCTACCACGCCGCCTGGAGCGGACGTCAGGTCGGCGGTGACTGGTACGACGTGATCGCGCTGCCCAAGAACCGGTTCGGGATCGTGGTCGGTGACGTACAGGGTCACGACACGCACGCCGCCGCCATCATGGGCCAGTTGCGCATCGCCCTGCGCGCGTACGCCGGCGAGGGGCATCCTCCGTCGACGGTGCTGGCCCGAGCCTCGCGTTTCCTCGCCGAGCTGGACACGGACCGCTTCGCGACCTGTACGTACGCCCAGGTCGATCTCGCGTCGGGGACCGTGCGCGTGGTCCGGGCCGGGCATTTCGGCCCATTGATCCGGCATATGGACGGCCGGGTCGGCAGCCCCCAGGTCCGGGGAGGTCTGCCGCTGGGCATCTCGACCGAGTTCGAGGACGAGGAGTTCCCGGAGACCCGCCTCGACCTGGTGCCGGGCGAAACGCTTGTCCTGTACACCGATGGGCTGGTGGAGGAGCCGGGGGCCGACATCGACGCGGGTGTGCGGGCGCTGATCAACGAGGTGAGCGTGGGGCCGGCGGGCGCCCAGGCACTGGCGGACCATCTGTCGGACCAGCTCTGGGAGCGTTGGGGGTCGGGGGACGACGTTGCCCTTCTGGTGCTTCGGCGCAGCCCGGACCCCGGGTCACCACGGGCCCCGCGGTTGCACCAGTACATCCACCAGGCGGATCCGGAGGGGCTGTCCGACGCCCGGACCATCGTGCGTCAAGCCCTGACCGACTGGGACATGGCCGAACTCGCGGACGATGCGGAGCTGGTGACCGGCGAGCTGCTGGTGAATGTCCTGCTGCACACGGAAGGCGGCGCGGTCCTCACTCTGGAGGTGCTGCCGGAGCCCGTCAGGCGGGTCCGCCTCTCCGTGCAGGACCGCTCCAGCGCCTGGCCGAGGCGTCGCAGCCCGGGCGAAACCGCGACATCGGGGCGGGGCCTGCTGCTCCTGGATGCCGTCGCGACCCGGTGGGGCATCGAGCCGCGCGGCGAGGGCAAGGCGGTCTGGTGCGAGATCGGGCCTCCGGTGCCACCCGCCACCACTCCCCCGCCGAACGCGCAGCAGGTGTGACGACGGCCCCGAGGAACTCGCCGCCCCTGCCGGCGGCGGCCGTCCGGGGTGACGCGCCGCCCCACGTGCCAGGCGTGGGGCGGCACCACCTCGGCCGATGGTTCCGGCACAGCCCGTGTCAGGAGCCCCGGTTCATTCGTCAGTGCTGTGGGGTACGGCGCTTGCGCACGGACCACATGATGCCGCCGCCCCCAGAAGTACAGCCACGGCCGCTCCGGCGATGACCGGAGTGGCGGACGAGGAACCCGTCTCGGCCAGGTCGGGCGAGCCGGGGCTCGGGGACCACGGCGGGCGCGGACGTCGAAGGCGCGTCGCTGGGCGTCGCGCTCATGTGGGGCGCCTCGGTGGACGGAGCCGGGGACGGTGTGCCCTCGGACGGCGCGGGCGGCGGGGTGGTTGTCCTCGCACACGGGTGCCGTCTTGGTCTCGTCGCGCGAGAAGTTGTCGCCGTCACCGGCCTTGACGACTAGCTGGACCTTCAGTTCCTTGTCGTGGGCGGGCAGTTCGAGCTTCTTGTGGATCAACTGCCCGCACATCGCCACTGGTTCGTACATGACGGTACGGCACGGAGGACAGGACCGCGTGGGCGCCCCCCGGAGCAGCCGGCGAAGGTGTTGCCGGAGAGACCGGAAAAGCCGTTGTCAGAGGCGGCGGTACATGATGTGCAACCCGACAAACCCCTGTTCCGGGTGGTTGAACCCCTCGGGCAGCGTTCCCAGGATCTCGAAACCGAGCGAACGGTAGAGCCGGACGGCGTGCATGTTCGTCTCCACCACTGCGTTGAACTGCATCGCCCTGAATCCCGACGCGCGGGCCCACTCCAGGGTGTACTCGCACAGGGCCCGGCCGACGCCCTGCCCCGAATGCCTGGGGTCGACCATGTAACTGGCACTGGCGATGTGCGAGCCATTGCCCATGTGGTTGGTGTTCATCTTGGCCGTGCCGAGGATCGTCCCGTCGTCGTCGACCGCGACGACCGTACGGTTGGGGGACTCCAGGACCCACCAGGAGCGGGCATCGACCTCGTCGAGATCGAGTGGGTAGGTGAAGGTCTCGCCCGTGGCAACGATTTCGTGGAAGAACGGCCAGATGGCGGGCCAGTCCTCGGTGGTGGCTTCCCTGATCAGCATGGGAGCCAGGATGCCGGTGTCGTTTTCCCTCCGCTAGTTCTTTATCCATCGGGCAGGCGCGCCCATCGGTCGTGGCCGGCGGCAGCCTCCTCGTCACGCGCCGAACGACGCACGCCCCGGCCCGGATTTCCGACGGCTCGCGGCCCTGGCTGTGCGCCCACGCAGTCCGATCCGGGCGAGCAGCCCAAGTGCGGGTTCCGCTACGTCCGTCGGCGCTTGGGCAGGGCCGGGCGCCGGGCCGGATCGAGGCGGAATGGCAGGAACGGGCACTGACGCCGGACCGGGTCCGGCATCGGCCGGGGAATCCGGCGTGCCTTCCCGCACACTCCCCGGGCGCGGCATGGCGCGCCATTCGCCGCCGGGACGCGGCGCCGGTCGGGCCTCCCGGGCATTGTCCAACTCCATGATCAGGCTCACCCGCCGCCACAGCATCTCGTCCGGTTCGTCGGCCTGCATCAGATACGCCATGGTCTCCCGCGCCAAGGGCGGCCCGGTCGGCCCGAAGGCAGGTTCGGGCCGGATCCTGGCGAGGTACGCGCGTTCGTACGGATCGTCGACCACTTCCGCCAACTGCACCGGGTCCAGCGAGTCCGCGAGCACGGCCGCCCGGGCCCAGGGGTCCTCCGTGAGGCTCAGCAGTCGTTCGACCCGGCGCGAGCGCCAGTTGCGCGCCCGGCAATCGGTGCCTCCCGCCAACTGGTCACGCAGCCAGGCCGGGCTCCTGCCGGTCAGGAGCCGGGATTCCCGGGCGGCGAACCCTGTGAGCTCGTCGGCGAGATAGAGCCAGACGATCGCCCGGTACCGGTTGAGGTAGAACGTGATCGGCGTGAGGCATCCCGCACGGGCGAGCCTGGTGAAGCGGTCCGGACTGATCCCGAGCTGCTGAGCCCCCTTTGCCGTACCGACCGTGCGCACCCTTTCCCGCAGCGCCTCCGGGAACCCCTCCTGCGACCGGAGGCGGTCGACCTCCTCGCAGCCGGCCCTCGGCCTTCCGCCGTCCGGTGGCAGAGTCAGGCGAATCAGTCCCAGATGGACGGCGATCGCGAACTCGCCGCGCTTCAAGCGGAGTTCCTGGGCCGCCGTGCCCACCGCCATTGTGCCTGCGGCGGCTGCGCTCGCCGCCTTCACAGCAGCGGACTCCGTACACACGTCTTCGGTAACAGCCATGAAACTCTCCCCCGCAAGCTCGGTTACTCTCTGTGAGCACCGTAACCCGGAAGGAATTGCGCCCGCCCGGCCTGTGGATAACTCCCGCGGCCGGATCAGATGCGGTCGGCTCCTTCGTCCTTCGCCTGCCGCGCGGCGACGCCCAGATGTTCACCGACCCTGTTGACAAGCAGCGT
Source organism: Streptomyces sp. NPDC006510 (assembly GCF_040611955.1). Taxonomy (NCBI): domain Bacteria; kingdom Bacillati; phylum Actinomycetota; class Actinomycetes; order Kitasatosporales; family Streptomycetaceae; genus Streptomyces; species Streptomyces sp. NPDC006510. The sequence continues at coordinate 50,104 of NZ_JBEXPH010000030.1, forward strand.
CATCTCATAGGCGACCTGGCCGACATCGGCCTCGGCCTCGCTCAGCACACACAGACAACTGCCGTCGCCCGCCGCCGTCACGAAAAGCAGTGCCTCGTCGAACTCCACCATGGTCTGCCGGGCCTTCCCCGCCCGGAAGTGGCGGCCCGACCCACGGGCCAGGCTGTGCAGCCCGGACGAGACCGCTGCGAGATGCTCGGCGTCCTCGCGGGCCAGACCCGTGCTCGCCCCCGTCACCAGGCCGTCGTTGGACAGCACCAGCGCGTGTCGTATGTGTTCGACCCTGCTCGTGAGGTCGTCAAGGAGCCAGTCGAGTCCCCTGTCCAGCGCCATTCCCCGCTCCTCCCCGCTCATACGTTCCCCGTGCCCCGTTGCCGTAAGCCTTGCGCACTGGTCACGCAGGGGCAAGCGCTCCTCGGTCATGTGGCTTGGTCCGGGCCCCGTGGCAGGCGGCGGAGGAGCACCCGGGAGGATCAGCTCACCGAGTCGAGGAGCCGGGCGGTGTGCATCCGGCCGGCGTACTCCACCATGCGGATCAGGACTTCCTTGCCGGAGTCCCGGTCGCGCGCGTCGCACAGGACGACGGGTGTGCCGAGGTCGAGATCGAGGGCGCGGGACACCTCGCGTTCACCGTACGTGCGCGCGCCGGCAAAGCAGTTGACCGCGACGACGAAGGGGATGCGGCGGTGCTCGAAGTAGTCGACGGCCGGAAAGCAGTCCTCCAGCCGGCGGGTGTCGGCGAGGACGACGGCCCCGAGCGCGCCCTGGGAGAGCTCGTCCCACAGGAACCAGAAGCGGTCCTGGCCCGGTGTGCCGAACAGATAGAGCGAGAGACCGGACCGGATGGTGATCCGTCCGAAGTCCATGGCGACGGTTGTGGTGGTCTTCTGACCGACGCCGTCCGTGTCGTCGACCGACTGCCCCGCCTCGCTGAGAAGTTCCTCCGTGCGCAGTGGCCGGATCTCGCTGACGGCACCGACCAGCGTTGTCTTTCCGACCCCGAAGCCGCCGGCGACCAATATCTTCAGTGCGAGAGCATCCGTCTCCGCGGCCTCCCCGGCCGTCTCCCCGTATGTGTGGTCAGCGTGTTCGGAAGGCATCGATCACTTCTCTCACCAGAGAGTCCCTGGACATCGAACGAGCAGGTCAGAGCTGCTTTGCGGGCTCGGTTCCCGTGAACCGCCGTCAAGCGCACACCGGCTTCCCGCCTGCCCCCGCCTGCGCAGGCCGACAGCATGGCAAAGAAGAACCTGCGCCGAGGGATGAGATCGATTCTTTGGTGATGTGACCGTTTCAGCTCATTCGCTGCCCGGATCACTCCACAATCCGACGCGTCTGCCGGGACAACGCCTGCCGTTCCCGGTCATACGCGCAAGGGCCCGTTCCTTCCTTCGGTGGGCACGGTGAGTCCGGGCGTCCGGGCCGCGGCTGCCCGAGCGGCCCGCGGACGGCGGCCGTCCGGCGCCTACACTGAAGACCTCGGGTGCGGGAAATCGAGCCACGCGGACAGGGAGAGCAAGAGTGTCGAGAGCTGCCGACGGCGGTTTCGAGGATCCGCCCGCGGATGTACTGGTGGAGGCCGCGGCAGCCTTCGGCCTGCTGGCGACGCCCGCGCGGCTGCACATCGTGTGGGCCCTGTCCCAGGGCGAGAGCGATGTGACCGGACTCGCGGACCGGGTGGGCGGCACCCTGCCTTCGGTGAGCCAGCATCTGACGAAACTCAAACTGGCAGGTCTCGTACGGTCCCGGCGCGAGGGCCGCCGACAGGTCTATCTGGTCGACGATCCCGATGTGGTGACCGTCGTCCGGCTGATGGTCGGCCAGCTCGCAGAGCGCGCCGGACACGCACCCGCTCATACCTCACGCCTCCGTGGGCTCGGTGCCTGAGAGCAGTGCCGCCGCAGGTCCCGGCAGCACCGACCCCGAAGGCCCGTCCGCCGTCGTCGTGCCGATGGCGGGCGCGGCAGCCGGGCGGGGCGCCGCCCCCGATGTCATGACTGCCACTGCCGCCGTTGCCGCGCCGACCTCCCTGCAGGTTCTCCGCTCGCTGGACAGCGGACCGCGGGGGCTGCTGGAGGAACAGGCCGGGGAACGGCTGGCAGGCTTCGGCGAGAACACGCTGCCGGCCTGGCGTCCGGTCTCCTGGCCCCGCCGTTTCCTGCGCAGTCTGCGCGATCCGTTCACCTCGGTGCTCCTGTGTCTGGGCCTGGTCTCAGCGGCGGTGGCCTCGTGGGGCACGGCGTGCGTGACGCTGGTGCTCGTGGTCGTCAGCTGTCTGCTGCGCTCCGCGGAGGAGCACCGGGCGGACCGGTCCACGGCCGCGCTGCGGGAGCTGGTGGCGACCACCGCGACCGTACTGCGTCGCGCGGGGCCCGATGCCGCGCCGCAGGAGCGTGAGGTGCCGGTCGGGGATCTGGTGCCGGGCGATGTGATCCGGCTCGGTCCGGGTGATCTCGTACCTGCCGATGTGCGGCTGTTGCGTGCGAGTGGCCTGACCGTGCATCAGTCGGCGCTCACCGGCGAGTCGGCGCCGGTCGCGAAGCACCCCGTCGACACGCCGTCACGGCCACGCGACGCCGACACCGGGGGCAGCGACGAGGAAGGACCGTTCGCTCGGCCGGAGCTGTGTTTCCAGGGCAGCAGTGTGGCATCCGGCAGCGGTACGGCGGTGGTGACGGCGACGGGGGCGGAAACCAGGTTCGCCGCCGCGTACGACGGTTCGGCGCGCCGCCGCGGCACGAGCGCCTTCGACCGTTCGGTGCACGGTATCTCCTGGACGCTGATCCGCTTCATGCTGCTCACTCCGCCCCTGGTACTCATGGCCAACGCGGCGCTGCGCGGCCGGGGCCTGGAGACGCTGCCGTTCGCCGTCGCGGTGGCTGTCGGGCTGACTCCGGAGATGCTGCCGGTGATCGTCACGACGGCGCTGGCCAGGGGCGCTTCGCTGCTCGCCAGGAACCACGGGGTGATCGTCAAGCGGCTGCCCGCGCTGCACGATCTCGGAGCGATCGACGTGCTGTGCGTGGACAAGACCGGAACCCTCACCCAGGACCGGCCGGTCGTCGAGAGTTCGCTGGACGCGTCGGGCCGGTCCGATCCCGAGGCACTCCACTGGGCCGCCGTCAACGCCCTGTGGACGCTGCAGCTAGCCGATCTGCCCACCCCCGACGCGCTCGACGAGGCGGTGCTGGACGCGGCCGAGGAGCGGGAGGAGACGCCGTCCGCGTATGACGGCGTCGCCGCGCTGCCGTTCGATCCGGTGCGCCGTCTCGCCACCGCGGTCGTCCGCCGCCCCGGAAGGCTCGGCGTCCACACGCTCGTGACCAAGGGAGCGGTCGAGGCGGTGCTCGACCGCTGCGCGCTGGACGAGGCCGAACGGATCCGGCTGGGCGAACTGGCCGCCCGCGAGACCGCGAACGGTCTGCGGCTGCTCGCCGTGGCCCGCACCGAGCGCCCGGCCGGGCCGCGTGCGTACACCACGGCCGACGAAAGAGGACTGACGTTCCTCGGCTTCGTCGCTCTGCGGGACACGCTCACACCGAGCGCGGCGGACGCGCTGGACGCGCTGAAGGAACGGGGCATCGCGGTCAAGGTCCTCACCGGCGACGATCCCGGCACCGTCGCCCGTGCCTGCCGGGATCTCGGCCTGGATCCGGGCGAGGTCATGTCCGCGGAGCGTACAGACGCGCTGTCGGACGGGGCACTCGCGGAGGCCGCCGACCGGGTCAGGGTCTTCGCCCGCTGCACGCCGGAGCACAAGGCACGGATCGTGTCCGCGCTGCGCTCCGCCGGGCGGACCACCGGATTCCTCGGTGACGGGGTCAACGATCTGCCCGCGATGCACGCGGCGGACGTCGGCATCTGTCCGCGCAACGCGGTCGATGTGGCGCGGGAGACCGCGGACGTGGTTCTTGCCGAGAAGGACCTCGCGGCCATCGATCAGGCGATCACCGCCGGCCGGCACTGCAGCGGGAACATCGCCACGTACCTGCGCATCACGCTCTCGTCGAACCTCGGCAATGTCATCGCGATGCTCGCGGCGGGGCTGATGCTGCCGTTCCTGCCGATGCTTCCGGCGCAGGTCCTGGTGCAGAACCTGTGCTTCGACGTGGCACAGCTGGCCTTCGCCTGCGACCGGCCCTCGGCCGAGGTGCTGCGGTGGCCCACGGTGCTGCGCCCGCGCGACTTCCTCCGCTTCATCACGGGCTTCGGTCTGCTGAACGCCGCCGCCGACCTGGCGACGTTCACCGTGCTGGCCTTCGCCCTGCACGGTTCCGCGACCTCCGGCGGGCAGGAGGCCTTCCACTCCGGATGGTTCACCGAGAACCTGCTCACCCAGGCCCTGGTGATGCTGCTGCTCCGTACCGGCGGACGGGTTGCCGGTGGTCGCGGCGGCGGTCCGTTGCGGCTGGCCGCGTGCGGTCTCGCGGTGGTCGGCCTGCTGCTGCCGCTCACCCCACTCGGCGGGCTGCTGGGCATGAGCGCCCTGCCACCGCTCTATTACCTGTTGCTGGCAACGGTGCTGGTCCTGTACGCCTACGGATTGCGGGCGGCCCGTACCCGCTACGAGCAGAAGTGGAGCCACTCGTGATCCCGTCGCGCACCGGCCGTCAGGAGACCGGCACCAGTACCGGCACCGGTCCGGGTATCGGTGGCGGGCAGGTGGTGCGTGCCCGTCGTGCCACGCTCGACGACGTGCCCGCGTTGGTGCGGCTGCGCGGGCTGATGCTGGCCGGGATGGGCGTGGAGACGGGCAGCCCCGACGCTCCGTGGCGGGCGGCCTCCGCGCAGTGGTTCGCCGAGCGGCTGCGCCGGCCCGGGGTGTTCGCCGCGTTCCTGGTCGACGATCCGGAGCTCGGCGTCGTCGCCAGTGCGGTCGGAACGTGCCACGCGCATGCCCCCGCCCCGGCGAACCTGAGCGGCTTGCAGGGGCACGTCTCCAATGTCAGCACCGATCCCCGGCGGCGCCGTCTCGGGCATGCCCGGGTCTGCCTGGACGCCCTGCTCACCTGGTTCCGCGAGGAGGCCCGGGTCACGGTGGTCAATCTGAACACCACCGAGGACGGGGCCGCGCTGTACGAGTCGTACGGCTTCGCGGCACCCCGTCATCCGGCACTGCAGCTCCGGACGGGCGGGGCGCCGCGCTGACCCCCGCCGGCCCGCTCCTGGCGGCGGGTCAGCCGTACGAGAGATCCGCGCACGGGTCGTCGTCGGCCGACCGGGCTCCGTCGGCAACGGCGGACGGAACGGTGGAGGGGGCCGGTGACCCGGGTGCGGCCGTCGGGTTCTGTGCGTAGGAACTGCCCAGGATCACCTGGATTCCGGCGCTGGCGGACGCCGTCGTCCGTGCTCCGGCGAAGAGCCGTGCGGTGGTCTCCGCCTGGTCCCGCAGTCCCGGCCCGTACTCGATGACGGTCGAGGTGTGGTCCTGCCTGCTCGCCGTGGCCGTGGTGGTGACGGTGAAGTCGCGGGAGCGCAGGAACTCGGCCGCCTGGGCCGCGAGTCCCCTGACCGTGGTTCCGTTGTAGACGGCGACGCTGATTCCCTTGCCGGAAACCGGGGCGTCCGCCGCGGGTGACGTCTGGCCGCTGCCCTTTCCGTCGCCGTTGTCGGACGACTTGCCCGAGCCCTTGCCGCTGGCGTCCTTGCCGTCGACCGTGCGGTCGGCCTTCAGCGAGGCCCAGAGCGCGTCGGCGTCCGGTTCGACGATCGCGACGCGGGCACCCTCGTATCGCCAGGGGACGGTCACGAACTTGGTGTTGTGCAGGTCGATCTGCTTCATCGACATGGCGAACGACAGCAGCCGGTCGGCCGATCCGAGTCCGGGGTCGACGGTCATCGCGTCGGTGGCCGCATTGGCCAGGGGCAGCAGAGTGGTGGGGTTCAGCCCCTGGGACTTGACCTTCTTGATGAGGGAGGCGACGAAGGCCTGCTGCCGCTTGATCCGCCCTATGTCGGAGCCGTCGCCGATGCCGTGCCGCAGCCGGACGTAGTCGAGTGCCCGCTGCCCGGCAACGGTCTGCGGGCCCTTCGCGAAGATCTTGGCCCCTCGGGTGGGCCGCTTCGGACTGAGGTCGCGCTCGTAGATGTCCTGGGGCAGGCAGACCGGAACGCCGCCGACGGCCGAGGTCAGCGCGGAGAATCCGGCGAAGTCGATGACGACGGTGTGGTCGACGCGCAGGCCGGTGAGATGTTCGACGGTGTTCTGGGTGCAGGCCGGGTTTCCCTCGGCCGTCTCCCCCACCGAGAACGCCCCGTTGAACATCGCGTCGTGCTGCGGGGCGGTCCACTCGCCGCCGGGCCCTTTGCAGGCCGGGATGTCGACCAGCGCGTCACGCGGAATGGACACGGCCACCGCGTGCTTGTGGTCGCCGTACACGTGGAGGAGGAACGCGGTGTCGGAGCGCCCCACCGCGCCCGTGCCGCCACCGAGTCTACTGTTGTCGCCCGAGCGCGAGTCCGACCCGATGACCAGGACATTCTGCCCCTGCGAGGAACCTGGCGGCCGGTTGTCGGAGATCCCGTCCGCGCTGAACGTGTCGATGCTGCCGCCGAGTTTGAGGTAGCCCCACCCGACACCGGCGACCAGCAGCACGAGGAACGACAGCCCGAACATGACTGTCCGGCGCAGGCGGCCGGCCCTTCCCCTGCCCGCTCCCGCTTTGCGACTTCCCGTCATCGCCCACCCCGTCCGTCCGGTTTCCATGAGGCAAGACGTGCTCCGCCACTCCATGGTTGTACAGTTGCGCAATGTAGCAAGTATTGATGTTCGAGTGGATCATCGGACCTGCCTACAGCCAGCCTGAAGTACTGTCCGCGAAGGCCGAGCGGAGAATCCGGCCAAAGCAGCGAAAGGAAGGGCGGGATGCACATGTTGCGCAACGGTCTCGAACCCTGGCACCTGTTGATCCTGGCGATCGTGGTGATCGCACTGTTCGGCTCGAAGAAGTTGCCGGACACGGCACGGGCCCTGGGCAAATCCATGCGGATCCTGAAGAGTGAGGCGAAGGCCATGAAGGAGACCGATGTGCAGGCGCCCCGTACCGATCCACACGCTTAGGACACCGGCCCACCAACGTACGGCACGCCTCACATACGTTCACTTCAAGGCTTGCGCAAGCAAGGGAACCATGGTCACGACACCGTCGTTGACCGGGTGACGGCCGAAGCAGCGCCGTTCACCAAATCGCTGGACCACTGGATCAATGGAGGAAGTTCATGGGTGTGACCCTGGCCAAGGGCGGAAACGTCTCCTTGTCGAAGGAGGCACCCGGCCTGACCGCAGTGACGGTCGGCCTGGGCTGGGACGTACGGACGACGACGGGCGCGGACCACGACCTGGACGCGAGCGCACTGCTGTGCTCGGACGCGGGCAAGGTCCTCTCCGATCTGCACTTCGTCTTCTACAACAACCTCACGAGCCCGGACGGTTCGGTCCAGCACACCGGCGACAACCTGACCGGTGAGGGCGAGGGCGACGACGAATCCATCAATGTGGACCTGTCGGCCGTCCCGTCGGATGTGGCCAAGATAGTCTTTCCGGTCTCCATTCATGACGCGCAGAGCCGCGGGCAGAGCTTCGGCCAGGTCCGCAACGCGTTCATCCGCGTGGTGAACCGGGCGAACGGCGTCGAGCTGGCCCGTTACGACCTCAGCGAGGACGCCTCGACGGAGACCGCCATGGTCTTCGGCGAGCTGTACCGGCACGGTGCGGAGTGGAAGTTCCGTGCGGTCGGCCAGGGTTACGCCTCGGGGCTGGCGGGGATCGCGTCCGACTACGGCGTCAACGTCTGATCGGGACGCTCCTCGCGTACAACGGGCGCGGGCCCCTTCTCCCCCTCCGTCGGAGCGGGGAGAGGGGCCCGTACGGCCCGCTCGCCCGGCGCACTCCTACAGGGCCCGCAAGCCGTTGATCACCTCACGCAGGATGTGCTCGTCGGGCAACTGCGCGGGCGGTACGGGGCGGCTGACGCGTACATACCCGGCTTCGAGCAGATCCCCGAGGAGTACGCGGACGACGCCCACGGGAAGGTCGGCATCGGCCGAGAGTTCCGCGACGGACTGGGACTCCGATCGGCAGAGCGTGAGCAGGGCCCGGTGTTCGGGGCCGAGCAGGCACTCCTGCGAGCGGTCCGGTGCGTGGTCGTCGAAGGTGACGAGTGCGATCAGATCGAACTGCGCGCCGCTGGGGCCCGGTTCGGTCCGCCCGCCCGTCACCGCGTACGGACGGACCAGTGGACCGGCCTCTGCGTCGTACCACTGGCTGCCCGGAAGCAGGCGTGGTCCCGGGGGACGCGGAATGTCTCCCGGGACCTCATCGGTCATGGACACGGCCGCCTCCGCCCGCTCAGCCGACGGCCGACGGGGGTGCGGCGAACCGCGGCGGGGTACGCAGATGCTCGCCGACGCGTTTGACGAGCCGGGCCATCTCGTAGGCCACCAGGCCGATATCGGCGAAGGCCGTACTGAGCACGGCGATGCACGATCCGTCGCCCGCCGCTGCCACGAACAGAAAGCCCTCGTCCATCTCGACCATGGTCTGCCGTACGTTCCCGGCCTCGAATTGGCGGCCCGCGCCCTTGGCGAGGCTGTGGAATCCCGAGGCCACCGCGGCGAGATGCTCGGCGTCCTCGCGGCAGAGTGCGCTGGAGGCCCCCACCGCCAGGCCGTCGCCGGAGAGCACCACGGCATGCCGGACCTCGCCGACCCGTGCCACCAGGTCGTCCAGCAGCCAGTCGAGTTCCCCCGGGGTGCGGCGCCCGGCGGTACTCTCGTTCGCGATCATTCATGGTCTCCTTCGCTGCGTGGACGGGGGTCGGTGGCGCCGGGCCGGGGCGCGGAGGTGCCGGGAGCCGTGCCACCGCCGCGCATCCAGCCGTTGCGGTAGGCGGTCATGCGGTCCCTGGCCTGCTCGGGGGTGCGCACACCGGGGCTGCCGGTGCCGTTCGGGGCGTCGCCCGGTGACGGTTCGTCGGGGCGGGGCTCCTCACGGAGTTGCGGGACGAGGCTGGCCTGCCGCACCCGGCGCGGCTGGGGGTCCTCGTCGGGCCGCGGGTCCGTGTGGGCCACGGCCCCGGGCCGGTCCGCC